>NZ_WQGH01000019.1:0-27344 GCF_013034585.1 Ruegeria sp. HKCCA5426 | reverse complement strand
ACCTATGTCCAAATCCAAGCATGAGCAACCGAACGACGGTTAACGTGACAACACCCGACGGAGAGATTGGGTTCACGGGCGGTCTGAACATGGGCGATGAGTACATGGGCGAAGACCCAAAATTTGGTCCATGGCGGGACACCCACGCGCGGCTTACCGGCCCCATTGTTTTGCAACTGCAACTGATCTTCGCTGAAGACTGGCACTGGGCAACACGCGAAAACCTGATCAGCGAACTCGATTGGGATGTGAAGAAAACAGAAGCCGATAAAGACGCCGTTATCATCGCGACCGGGCCGGGTGATACCTTTGATACCGGGAGCTTCTATTTTTGCACTTTGATCAATGCAGCAACTGAACGTCTCTGGATCGCGTCACCGTATTTTGTCCCCGAGAACGATATTCTGACGTCGCTCAAGCTTGCAGCCATGCGGGGAGTAGACGTAAAACTCCTAACTCCTGAAGTAATCGATCACACCATTCCGTGGCTGGCCGCACTCGCCTATTTTGATGAGGTCATGGATGCTGGCGTCGAGGTATGGAGATACAACGATGGCTTTATGCACCAGAAGGTGGTTCTGGTGGATGACACGATATCATCAGTAGGGACCACCAACTTGGACAATCGCTCTTGTCGCCTCAACTTTGAGGAGACAGCAGTAATCTTTGACGAACACACTGCTTCCGAGGTTGCAGCCATGTTTGAGGCAGACTTCGCAAGATCGTTCCGATTGAAAGAAAAGCTTGCCGACCGCGGATTCAAACAGCGCCATGGTGCCCCGCTGGCACGCTTGTTGAGCCCGTTGTTGTGAGCGATCAGACAGGGCCCAAGTCGCTTGACTTTTTCGCTTGTTCTGGCACCGTTTGGTGAACCTAAACCGTACTGGGACAAGCGCCGATGGATTTAACGTCACTCATGAAAGAACTCCAGCAACGCCGCGACGAACTGAAGCTGCAATTGCATCTTGCCTCAAAAGAAGCAGAGGATGAATGGACAGAACTCCAAGCCGAATGGGACAAGTTTTTGAGCAAATCAGAATTTGACAAGTCTGCTGAAGAAGTGGGCGAAGCAGCCCGCTCACTCGGCCTCAAGATGAAAGCAGCATATGACCGAATGAAGAAGGCTACGTAGATTGCTGTGCCTCTGACAAAGGTAAGCTAGTCATAAGCGCCTGTAATGTCAGAGATCTTCAATGATTTAGCGTCGCCATTTGCCTGAAGGTGTAGGCTTTGAGTCGGATAAGCGAGTTCAGTTTCTGCATCGCGGGTTATCCTGAGGATTGCTAAAGTCAGCCGCTCTGTGACCTGAAGCAACTCCTCCCAGGTCGGTCCCTTAGTCCATGCGTAAATAATGATATCAACGGAGCTTGGCCCGAGTTCATTCACGTAGATGTATTTTGGTGCACCATCGCCAGTATCAAAGTCGCCTGATTTAAGATGGTAATCTCTGATACCGTCGCGAACGGCTTCTATCTGTTGTTGGGTAGACGAAAGCACCAGGGGAACTTTTAGATACACACGTCGCCGCTTCAGCCGTGAGTAATTGAGAACTGTGGCATTCGCTAAGTCCGAGTTGGGGATGTGTCTAGGTATCTGATCAAATCCCACAATTTTGGTTGACCTAAGGTCAATCGCCTCAACAGTTCCAAAAACGTCGCCACCAACAGCGATGGTATCTCCTGTTTCGAAGCGCTTCTCACTAATGTTAGTCATGCCAGCCACGAGATTGCGCACTAAGTCCTGAGCGGCGATGGCTAACCCTGCTCCTAAAACCCCAACTCCTGTCAGCGCGCCCGAAATATCCACTTGCCAAACACGCAACAACGACGTCAAACCGAACAGCAGAATGGCGAATTGCATTACACGCTGAACCCAGCCCGTTTCTGACGGAACCAAAGACAATTTGTCAGTCCACAGCAATGCCGCGAACGGGCCACTTAGTCGATACCATGCGCCAAAGACCGCGATAATCGCGACAGAGCCCATGATCCGTTCTAACAAGAGCTTTGCTACTCCATCTGGCACTAACAATTGAGTTGCAGCAAACAGAGCAAACGCGGACACAAGGATCTCAGACGCAGACCTTAGCTGGGCGTTGACTTCGTCTGGAAGTGATACCGAAAAACGATCCAAAATCTGCCTCAGCAGCTTTAACCCAAGTGCGGCGATCTTACGACGAAGACCAACAAGCAGAGCGCAGACTAGCACCGCCCCAACCAATTGGTCAGGGTACACGGTAGCCATCCACTCATTGAGGCTAACTGTGGCTGAAGCCACAAAGGTCTCGAACGATGTTGTGGTTAAATCCATGCGATCTACGCTGTGCACCTTGGGCCTGAAAGAGTGGCGCAAAAGCACCCGATTGACCATAGGCAGTGGTGTCTGTCGGCGCAATTGACTATATCCACCGGCACTATTTTCGAGCGGTTGAGCGGTGCCCTCCTAATTCTTCTTCGAACCGAGCGCTGAGCTCAGTACCAAGACTCTATTGCGGCAGATTGGTTTGGAAAACTCGCCGCCGCGGAACTAGCGCCAAAAATCTGGAACGCCTTCTTTTTGATTTAGCCCTCAGGACACAAAGCTCACAAAATATTGTTTTTGCAGGAGTTTTTCCCGCCTCGGCTCGCATTCAAAATTTTCAACACAATCGACTCAGGGTTAACACTCGAAGCAGCGCGCCTCACACGCTTACATTGGCTCCAGATCGTTTAGTTTCCAACTGTCGTTTCGGTAGGCCTCCGTCGGGCCGTAAAATCGAAAAAGTAAGAAGTAATTCGCAGCGCCCGTGGTCGGGAGGTAGTTAACTCCCTCGTTTAAAACCTCCGGGCCAAAGTAGACGTCCACGCTGCCATCGTCGTTGACTTTGGGCGTCGGGCTTTCTGTCGAGGCCAGTCCGATTGGGTCCGCTCCACGGATATAAGAAGCCGTCGCTACATCGTACACGAGAATAGACCAGAACTGCTCGACCGGGACATCGGCAGGAACAGTCATTCGATAGCTTTTGTCGCCTTCCAATGCTTCACCAAATTTGTCACGCGTCACCATCAAGTACGCCGTCGCTGAGCCGAGCTTCACTGGGGGCGCAATGTACGTGTAGTAAGTGAAGGCCCGATCATCGATAAAGACCTTGTTCTCGTCTTCGTAGGTCATCATCGTTTGGATCATTGAGTTTGCAACTGGTTGCGTCCATTGCGTTTCGTTGCCCCACCTGAGAGGAGGTATCACACTCAATTTATTCTGCAATTCCGCGTGAACACGGGCCATCACATCGTCAAGAATTGCCCGTTCTCCGTCGGTGGGATCAAAAGCCCCACCCCGTTCAATTCCGAGGCTGCTCAACATACCCAACGGGTATTTGTCGATCTCGCGAACCTCTTCGTGATTTATTATTTCCTGCAAACGGTCGAAGAAGCTGCTGTCGAACGGAAACTGCGCAGAATACAAAACATCGTAGATGTCCATATGCGGCAAACGCTCATCGCTGCCGTAGGGATATTGTTGGATGCCGGCACGTATGTAGGCTTCTGCACCTTCGAGGGTCGCAGGCTCGAGATCAGGCGTGATGATGCGTAAAGTACCGTAACCGCGATAGGTTTTGAGGGGCACAGGCAGATATCCTTCCGGCACCTTGGCATCGGTGTTTGCGGCATAGATGAAGTACTTTCCGCCTTCGCCTTTGTCATCGCCATCCGAACCGACATCAACGACCGGTCGCTGCCAGACATCGAGGAATGTGCCAAAGATGCTATATCTCTCAGTCGCAGCCGGAAGCTCCACCACCACTGGGCCGTCCTTGACATCATAAATGAGGTTTACGTAAGGCGTAGAGTTATTGGGCGTCGGTGACTGGAACTTCCAATTGGGTGGTTTAGAAAAATAGGCGACTTGGTTGAGTTTTTGGCCTGAGTCTAATGCTCCGACAATCATTTGATTGCCAGAAACGAGCGGCTGCGCCCAAAGAGCGCTCTCGTATGCACGACGTTCAAACCGCTCCCGCTCAAAATCCCGTTCTTGCGCAGACAACTGTCCGATGGTCATCGCTATCGCCAGGAAAGTGGAAAGGGTGCGAATTAGCTTCATGATACGAGCTCCTGTTTCGGGTAACTCCTGTGACTATTTTGCAATTATGCAATTTTGTCGAGGATCACCCGGAATTGAAAACGATGGGTATGCGCGGTCGACCTCAAAATTCTACTTTGTCTCGCGTAGTGGAGCTTACAGTTCCCATGTCGAACGTCAGCTTTGCCGAAAATTTCCAGATCGCATCGCAGCTCTAGCGAACGACTGCTTCCCGCCCTCTGTACAGAAGCTAGAGGTCGAATAGCAGAATAAGTTCGATTTCTTACCCCCTACGCTGCCTGGCTGATGCCGCCAGTTTAGACTCCGGGTTTTAATAGTCTGCGCCCTGCCGGGTATCCCAGAGACGCAGAATTTCTATCTGAGTGGGCATTACACGATAGATTAGCGTAAATGGGGTTCGCGGTACTGAAAGCTCCCGTACGTCTTGGCGTGTGTCACTTGGGTGACCTGCATACGGGTTTGCTGCAAGAGTAAGCTGAATGGCTTTGAGCTGTGCTCGTGCCTTTTCGCTGCCTTCAGGAAAAACAGACGTGTAGTAGTAGCGGAACCATTGAATGTCCCGGGCCGTATCTTCGAGAAATACAATTTTCATTGGCTATTGGATTGCCTGCTTGCGACCGGAGCAGAGAGCTCATTCTCGGTATCCCAGCTGTCTATCCAGGCATTCATTTCGTCTGCCGTGATGAACTTACCTAGATCTGCTTTTTCGACAGCTGCATCAATGGCTGCTCGCTTTGCGGCCTTGGATTCCAACATCATTCTAATTGCTCGTACAGCGAGCTGCGCAGGCGGCCGATCTTCTATCGCAGCTTCTCGTTCCAGAGACTTTCTCAAGTCTTCATCAAGACGGATTGAATATGGGCTGGTTCTCATCGCAATCACCTGTTTCCGCTGTGTAGTACAATGTAATACATCCGCATTCTATTCACAATAGATCGATGGGATGAACTTCATCTGTTGCTCTGAACTCATAAGCGAGATGGGAATTCATAAGTACGGCCTGCTCGTCCGCGGTTATTTTGAGTTTTGCGCCAACAATGCGGTTGGCTGCATGTCTCCCCGATCGATCTTTGACATCAGAGAAATCAGATAAGCCCCTGGAGACTGTATGTTCTCAGCACGCTGAAAGATGTACCCGAGAACGATGAAGCGAATAGCTGGGCCAAACGTTGATTTCATTGCATACCAGGTTTGGCCAAGCCGTAGATACTCGGCGATATCATCCATAAGCCGATCACAGTGGTGCTGATCTTTTGCAAAGCGTAGCTCTGAGCATAGCCGTGGAAAACTGCGCTCCATTTGGTCTGGAGAAACTTGAATCTGATAAAGTTTTTCTTTCTTAACTTCCGGATTCAAAGAGTCCTCTTTGTGCCCCTCAATTTCATTGTCACTGTCCCTCAAATTTTCTGTATCTGTCTGTGTTACTTCTGAGATTTCCACAGAGATTTCTGCCAATAGCTCGCAGAGTACATTCGCATCTGGTTTGCGACGCAGAGCATTGCGGACGGTGGTCATCAAATCAGAGATCGCGGTGTCATTTGCTACGAGGTCCCTAAGGCGCGCCAGAGCGGCGGAAACCTTGTCGCGGAGTACAGTGAACTCGAGAACGCGATCAGCATGCCGCTGGGCTTCTTGGATGAACTCAGCGTGCCGTTCACACAAAGGCATTAAGGAGAGCCCAGTTGCAGTGACCACCCTGCCCTGTCGATCCCGGCGCGCCCATCTCTTGCCGTTTGCGCTCATTACGCGGCGGATAAGTCCAAGCTCAACCAGCGTCGAGATATGACGCTCAACTGTCTGCACGCTGACATGGGTTCGTTTGGCGATCGCCGCGTTGGAAGCGAAGCAGATGTGATGATCATCTTGGTCCGCAGTAATCTGATCACCGCCCACAAAAGAAATCATGGCTCTCAGGACATTGAGAGTTGTGGATTTCAACCCAAGAGGTTCTCTGGCCTCTTCAACGGCGCGAAGAAGTATCCATTTTTTGGGCGTACTACTCCCCTGCCCTGCCGTCCCCGACAAGTTTGCTCCATTTGGAGCCAATGCTGCTACTGTTTTCATGATTATCTATCGGCAGACAAAAATTACCCGTTCGCTCAAGAGCGTTTTTTCTTGTGTGGCGATTCGGGTGCTGCTAGATTCTAGGTGTCTAATCTAAGAATTGCGCTTTGCGCAGCAGCCCTCGAAGCTCCGGTTTCGGGGGTTTTGTTTGTTTGCCTTCCTCCTTTCTGCTCGTCCTCAGTTCTTTTTCTCGGCGTTTACAGCTGTAAACTCAGCGTGTGAGCGCTTGATGATTTCAGCCATGTTTTTGTCCAACCAGCTAGCGAAGTCAGCGTTAGCTCCGGTCCTTTTGACCGAAACAGTTAGTGATCCGTTGGTGGATTTGATTGTAACTCCTTCAATTGGGCTGACTTCGGCTGCACTTTCTCTTTGTCGTGCACCACGTTTGGCAGCTGCTTTTAGGAGCATTTCCAGCCGATCATCTGACGACATTGATGGCTCAATGGTTGCAAGCAGGTTTGCCGCTTCATCTCCCGCCAGCTTGCCTGCAACGAAGTGTTCTGCAAGCATGGTCCATTTTGGGCGGCCTGATTTTGGGGCTGCGCCGATCATGTCACCAATCTTTGCAGGAACATGTTGCGTAACTTTTGTCAGGTGAGACAGCCCTGATTTCGAAAGGTTCAATACTTGCCGCACCGTTGCAGAGTCATGCCCGGAAGTCAGGATCGCCTCGGCGAAACGTGCTTTCTCGTAGAAGGAAAGATTGCGCCTCGCAGCATTCTCAAGCCCCTTGGCGAGTAGCGCCGAGGCATCGTCGATATCCTGAACATTGGCGCGGACCTTAATGCCAAGTTCACGACAGGCTTTCAGCCGCCTCCTCCCATAAATTGCCTCGTATCGACCGTCGGATTTCGATTTTCTGACAAGAATGGGAACTTGTTGGCCGCCGTCTCGGATACTCGATATCAAGCTTTCAAAGCTATCGTCTTCTTCGTCAGTGTTTACAGCTGTAAACTCACCAAGCCTATCGGCTGGCCCCCAATCGTCGATCAGGGCAGGGTCAATTTCCCTGATTGCAGCCAGAGAGCCTTGAAGCGCACCAAGTGCAGGGGCATTGGGTTTTGGGGTTTTGTCGATGGCCTTGGGGCTAGAGCGCGCGATGGTGTTTGCGATCCCTGACATCTCCTGAAGCGATTTTCTAGCCATTAGCTGCGTCCCCACGCTTGATGGATCATTTGCTCTACCTCGGAGCCGATCGCATCCATTGAGTTCTTTGCCCGATCATAAGTTGCGCGTGTCATTTCCGACCGCACGACCTCGTAAATTGATTGTTTGAGCATTGTGGCGTCACTGATTGCAGTGCTTTTGAGGGCCGTAGCTGACATAACGCGATCCTGAAACAGTGCTCGCATGAACGAAGCCAGTTGTTGAGACGGCACGTCTGTCGGCTCGTCACGCGTTATCAGGAACTTGAAGTTATCGTATTCGAGCGTAGCGCCAGCATCTTCAATGACTGCCATGTAAGCACCAGCGAGTTCGAGGAATTGAGCCGTCGAAGACACGTCCAGCATCGAAGGTGTCAGTGGCACAAGCAATGAACTAGCGGCGGCCATCCCGGCTATTGTCAAGAATCCGAGTTGAGGTGGGCTATCAATCAGAACTAGGTCAAAATCGCCTTCTACCTGGGCCAAGGCATTCCGTATTCTCGTAAAGAACGGATGGTCCGGGTTGGAGTGAACGGCAGATTCTGTCTCAAACTCGGAAAGAACAAGCCGAGACGGTGCCACAGACAGACCGGGGAAGTATGTCGGAAGCACAACGTCCGCCATATCTACCGGATCTTCATACCGAATAGCATCGTAGATCGTCAGTCCGTCAAACTCAATTTCCGGGCTGATGCCGCACATGGATGTAAGCGAGCCTTGTGGATCCAGGTCAACGGCCAATACACGGTAACCGCGAAGCGCAAAATAATGGGCCAGGTGAATTGTTGTGGTGCTTTTGCTGCTGCCACCTTTGAAGTTCATCAACTGCCAGACTTGGAGTTTCTCTCCTTCAGTCCGACGAGGGATATAGCGCCCCTTTTTGCGAGAGGTTTTCTCAAGCGTTTCGCGAGCCTCCCAAAGCTCATGGGCGGTATAGTAGCGTCGACCGCTACGCACGTCTTTTGGTTCAGGAATCGTTCCTTCTGCGTGGACCTTACGCATGAATTGACCTGAGACACCTAAGAGTTCGGCCGCTTCTGGGGCTGCAAAGTTGCGTAGTGATTTGGTGTTGTCAGGGGCAAATGCCGCAAGAAGATGTTCCCGGATGGCCGAGTTTAATCTCTCAGAAATTTCCGTGGCGAGAGCCGATGGTCGTTCTGCCGTAAGTGGTGTCACGGGAATCATGTAGTTGCCTCAAATTAAAGAATGTGGTCATTTTTGCGCCACTTGAGACAAACAGGCGTGATTCATTGTCCTAAGTCAAGGATTTTCGCTTATATTGTGGGTTCTACAAAGCTGTGAACTACATACGCTTTGCATCAAAGCAAAGTGGTTTACAGCTGTAAACCTCGTTGAAGCGGTTCCCGGGCTTTTATAGCTGATGAAGTTCTGCTGTGCAAAAAGTAGGCATACACACAAAACTCTTCCGAATGCTCCGCCTCGAGTTGAGCTTTTCATAACGAGCAGTTGGCACAAAAGAAGAAACGGCTTGCGCACCAAGACAAGAAATAGGGAAGGGCAGGGGGCCAATTGAGCTGATTGCGTATTTCCTCACCCCAACAGGTCCGTTGCCGGGTTTTCTGCGATATCGACGTCGTCATAGTACTTCTGCGCCTGGGCCATGGAGCGGTGTAGCGAGAGGCGCATGGCAGCTTGGATTGGTGCGCCGTCCAGTGCGGCTTGGGTTAGGAACCCAGAACGCAGACCGTGCGGCGAGGCGAAGTCCTCCGGCAACCCCGCCAACTGGAGGCGATGTTTGACGATCTGATAGATAGCGTCCGGCGAAAGCCGACGTTTCAGCACACGATCCGCTTTTGAGACTGGTCTGAACAGTGGCCCGTTCTTAATCTGTCCAACCTCCATCCAATGGACCAGCGCCTGGGCCGCGCGGCCTTTCAGCACCAGCCGCGGCGTTTCACCTTTGGTTGTCGTCTTGGTCTCCAGAAGTGAAATCCAAACCAGGCTTTTCTCGTCGAACTCCTTCAGCGAGACGTCTTCAAACATCAACCCGGTGATCTCCGAGCGCCGTCTACCACCAGAAGCCCAACCCAGCATCAAGATGGCGCGGTCGCGGCAATCCCGCCGGGACCCCCGACAGGTGGACAGCAACTGCTCGAGCACATCGCGGGTAATCGGGCGCTGCGATTTTGGGGCAGGGGGCCGGGCTGCAGCCCGGCGCGCCTTGGCACGGGCCTGCTTCACCTGCGGCGCCCCGAAAGGGCTGGTCAGGTTCTTCATTCGATGAAAGGCAAGCCAGGAGGCGATGCGCCGGTCCAGCGTCGAAGGGGCAGGGCAGGCGAGGGACTTGCGCAGCCCCTGAGCAATTAGCGCTTCTGCGGTTTCGCGCGCCACATCCGTTTCTGGTGCGTCATTCAGATCGCGGGCGTGATCGAGAATGAAGGCGAGGGCGGTGGCCTCAGATTCCGGCCAGTCCAGCGTCGCTGCGAACCGCGCGGACTTCCAGGCGGTGACATAAAGTAAATCCCGGTCATATGCCCGCAGCGTGTTTTCCGGTGTGCCGCGCACATAAAGATCAGTGAGCGCCTCCTGATCTGTTTCCGAGAGGGCAGGGGCTGCGGCGGGGAGGTATGGGGCAGGGGGCTTCATGTGTCGATTTTCCCTAACCTGTAGACTGTTCTTGCTTGTTTTCACCATGTTTCATGGTTGGCCTTACGCTGAGTTGTTCCTTTAAGTGTAGATGCGGACCAGATTTGTGCCGGTATTTGTTTACAAAATTGCAGGTTACTGTGCTGCATCTAATATGGTTTGCTGCCGGATCGGGGCAGGGGTCTACGGGTTACGGACCAATGCCGTCGCGAGTCCATTGGTTAAGGAAAACCGACACTTCATGGCCCGCATTCTGCGCCCATTCCCCGGTAAAATCAATCAAGCATGATAAGCGATACTTATCGGGTGTAATAGTATTTTGAAGATACCTTGGATGTAACGATCAAAAAGTCCTTATAATGAGCGTAATACAGGCGTAGGTCATGCTCTGTAACAGAATTCAAGAAGGCGAGGTGGGTTCTGTTGCAACAGAGCCATCTGCCTATTGTAGAGCGGCTTTGTCAGGTTATTTTCGACGGCCCGCGAGACAGGAACTGTACGTTGATTTCAAGCGTTGAGCTCGCGTCCATATTCGGTCCAAATTTCGAAAGCAGCGGCGCGGGCATGTCGAAAGGAATGGGCTGAAAGGCGGTGACGTTTGGGGCGAAACAGAGCGGCGGTTTGATCGTGTGTCACGGTGCCCTTAATTTCTGGACGCTTGCTTCAAAAAATTGAGTAAAATCAGTTCCAATTTGTGCCTTTAATTTCTGGACTGTGTCCTTAATTGCCGGACTGTGCCTTAAATTCCAAGACCGTGCATTCTGGGGATAAGTCGTGTGTTAGGCAGACGTGATCCGGTACAGGGACCCTTCGGTCCTTCACCGAATGTATGTGAGGTCCCTGGTTGGTGGCCTGTGGATATCCGAGAATTAAGGGCACAAAACCTGGGTAAATGCACCAAGATGCATCTGCGTCCAGAAATTAAGGGCACAGTGACAACAGTCAAGCGTGATAATTCACGATTCGGGGCACATGGGATGAGACGCTGAGGTAGCGCCAATGCCCACTACTATAATTTCTTAATTCGAATGTGATTTGAGTCAGCCTCTCACACCATAGCGCGCTTGAAGCGTATTGGTTCAAGAACGTAGCTGAACGTGCGATCGGGTCATGGTTCAGAAGATCATTCGTCATGGACCTTTAGCTTCCTTCTGCCATAGGTTGACGTCGAGACATAATCGAGAGGATTACGGCGATGCGAGTTTTTGAGTCTTTCCTGGCGACGATTCTTTGCTTCGCCGGGTTTGGAGCGAATGCGATGGAAACAATTACTGGAACGGCCACATTCCGGGAACGGATCGCCATGCCGCCCGGAGTGACCTTCGAGGTTCGGCTTGAGGATGTATCATTGATGGATGTCCCGGCGCAAATCCTCAGCACAGTGACGGTGAACGAAGCGGGCAACCCGCCCTACGAATTCGCGATCCCCTACAACCCCGATGTCATTCAGGATACACGGCGTTACACAGTCCGAGCGAGCCTGCGGTTAGGCGAGCGGTTACTGTTCACCACTGACACGCATACACCGGTGTTAACGGACGGCGCTGGCATGGATGTGGAGATCAACATGGTTCAAGTACAAATCCCGGTTGAACGGCCCCGCCGAATGATCGGAGAGTTCGTCTATTCTGCAGACGCCGCGACGTTTACAGAATGCGGGACAAAAGACACTTACCCGGTCGCGATCGAGGGCGCTTACCTTGATGCCGAACGCGGATACCTGGATGCACAGGCCGCGCCGATGACGCCGGTCGTTGTAGTACTCGAAGGCGAGATAGCGAAACGCCAAGGCATGGAAGGTGGCAAGCGCGATATGCTTGTGATAGAGCGGCTTGCCGGGTTCGTACCAGGACTGACCTGTGAGCGCGCAATGGCGGACGCGGATGTTGAAAACACCTATTGGCGTATCCTATCGATTGCAAGCCGCGTGCTCGAGAATACCGAGGCCGAGCGAGAACCCCATTTTATTTTGCGCTCCAGTGAGGGGGCTTTTACGTCGACTGTCGGCTGTAACATCATCAATGGAAGTTACGCACTTGAAGGCTCCGCGCTGTCTTTGACTGCTGGTCCCATGACGTTGACGGCTTGCCCACCGCCATTTGATAAAATCGAGCGTGCCTGGACCAAAGGTATGGCTGCGGTGAGCGAGGCGGTCGTGACCGGTCCGACGATGGAGCTGCTTACCGCCGATGGTATGACGGTCGTATTCCTCGAAGCCGTAGCCTTGCCCTGAAACGGCACTTTGTCGAACCTTCCAGGCCTTATCTGTCTGTCGGGTGCCGCGGTTTTCGATTGTCTTCACTAATACAATGATTTTGCCCTTGCCTGTGACGTTGCAAACGGCCACGCGTTTGGGGGTATTGCCGAGGTCAGGTATCGGCTGATCAAAACGTTCATGGTTCCGGGCGATGTCGATCTCGCGCACGCAACGAACGTCATCAAAAACGATATTTGCGTCAAACTTCTTTGACTTCAGTCTTTGGGCGCAAGTTTGGCTTGAATGATAAATTGCGTGACCGGGTCAAGGTTTTCACTGTCCAACAAGGCCAACAGCTGTTCATCCAGCTGAGTTTCGTTCCAGTCCCGCATCGCAATCGCAATTTCCATTGCCAATGCACTATCGTCCTTTAATACCTCGGCGAAGACCCCAGTAATCCGGTTTCTGAATGCAGGAGATACCGTGCCACAATCGGCCAATGCACGCACAAGCGATCGCTTGCTGTTCGGCTTCAAGGTCTCCGTCTTCAATGCATCGCTGACGACTTCAATGGCCGACAATCCGTCCATGGCGATCCCTGACAGAGCCCATTCATACACGTAAGCCGAGTTTGAATGCATCGCTTGTGAATACCGGGATTGAACCGCTTTTCTCGCCCTGTCATCGTCAATTTGCAGCCCCATCAGTCGGATCGAAACCGGAACAAAGCTTAGCCGGTTAATGGTGCCGAATTCTTGCAGCAACATGTCTACAGGAACCTTGTTGCGCAAAATCTGGATGCTGCTGTAGGGGGCACGATCTATTTCGATCAGTGCGGTATCGCGTAGCACCAAGTCTTTGTCCGAAAGAAACTGTGCAAAAAACTCAACCCGTTCGGCGTAGTTCCCTTTGCCCGGTCGCCAATGCTCACCCACGATCCATAGAGCTTCGAGAAATTGCTCTCTGTCGGGGGTCAGAGAAAAAATTCTGGTCCATTTGCGCGACAGCCCACGCCCGGCCGCATCTTTGGTTGTGGTGCCAAAAGTCAGCAAAATTAACTTGTCAGGGTCGGCCCGGAATGCAGCACGCGTACGGCTATCGATCAGGAAGGGGATTTCGGGCATCCGCTCAAGCCCTTCGGAAGTGCCTTTTATGACCCTTACGGGAGTGAATTTGAAGGGATTATCCGGAGCAGGCCCGGACAGAACGACGATCTCGGCTGCAAGTAGGTGATCTGCGAGCGTTGTCTCTGGCAATGTCGTGCACACCGGGCAAGCGTTTACCATTCTTGGCGTGGAAACGAAACCGAATACGATGACGACAAAAAGCAAAAAACTTACCGCACTTCGATTGCGATCAGGGCTGCGCGATGACCTGAGATTTTGCTGCCACTTAAGCATTTATCGAATCCCCCCAAGCCTTCTGGATCGATCAAAACGATACGTCCGTATTCCGACCGGATAAGTCCTTGGCCTGTCAAGGTGCCAAATTGAATCGAGGCTATCGGCAATGAGATATTCGCCAGTTCGGGGATTTCCAGTTGGGTGGCGTGGACGACATCGGTTTGGGCCGACCCATGGAAAATACCTTCAGAGCCCGTCGAGGCGGCTAAATGCAAAAAACCTGCATCAGAGCAGCTGACCACTGCAATTTTCAACCTGGATTCATACTTCAAAGAACCTGGTAACAAAACCAAAATTCTATTCCGCGACGTTACTATCCAATGCGATCGGGTCGAGAGTTCTGATACGTCCGTAGTTCAATTCGATCAGGCCTTCTTCCTACATGCCCTGGAGGCGTTGGGGCGCTTCTGAACATGTGATGTTGGCTAAATTGGAGAGATCTTGCTGGCTCGCTTCGCCATGATCTCTTCCAGATAGCGATAGGAAACGCCGTATCGAACATAGAAGAACACTGCGAATAGGATCACATACTCCGGTGCCTGTGCACCTTTGAAAGAAATCATGAGCTGGCTTTCGACTTGATACGACCGACAGACATTCACTCGCTAATTCCGAAATCATCAATGGTCGAAGGATTGCAACGGAACCCTCTCAACAAACATAAGAACTTGATCTTGCTTCAATCGGCCCTAATGCTCGAGAACATCTTAATTATTTCATATTGGCAACTGAAAGTAACGTATTGATCCTGATTAAGCGCCTTGCAATTGTATCTGGTGTCTACGTCTATGCTGCGTCAAACGCACTGCTTTCCGGTGGCCTTGGTCCGGTGAGCCGGGACTATGGCATCACCGAATTACAAGTCGGCATAATCCTAAGTCTCGGCGCGTTGGCTGTTGTACCCACAGCGCCCCTATGGGGCGTTTTGTCAGAGCGCGTGGGCCGCCGTTCCCTGGTTTTGACCGCTATTCCGTTTGTTTTGCTCAGCCCGTTGATAATGGCGCTGGTGTTCTCAAACATGTTGGTTCTGGCCAGCAGCGCAACGGTCTATACGCTTGCAGTTGCCCGCACCGTAAAGGGCGTGTTCGGTGGGGCGCTCATTCCGTCGACGCAGGCGCTCATTGCCGATACTACAGACAGCAAGACGCGCGTCTCAGGCATGGGTCTTATGGGGGCTTCCGTCAGTTTGGGCGCACTTTCAGGTTCAATGCTGCTCTGGTTGACCGCCGAGCGGGGCATTGCAGTCGGCTTTGTTGCGCTTCTTCTAGCAGGCTTGTTTGCGTTTTTTCTGTCTTTGAAATTTCTTCCGACCTCGCAATTACATATCCGGCCAAGGACGAAAAAACCCATTCGATTGTCTCGGTTCTGGAAATTCTTTGCGATCACGATGGCAGGCTTTGCTGGCTACACCATGGTGGTTCCGATCATCGGGCTTAAACTAATGGATGACCTGCAAGTAAACAGTACCGAGGCAATGAAATCAACAGGCTTTATTCTTGCAGGCGCAACTCTGTCGTTGACGATATCACAAGTGTTTGTGGCAACACGAAAGGGATGGGATGCGCGTCGGTTGCTGCGGTCAGGCAGTATTGGCGCTTTGGCCGGAATAGGGATCATGATTCTGGCGGATGATGTGTTGGTTCTGGCGATTGGCATGATCGCCGTTGGTGCTTCTCTGGGGGCAGTCGCTCCTGGCGCTATGGGTGCGCTCAGCTTATCGGCCGGTACAACGGATCAGGGTCGAGTGGCGGGCATCAATACGGCTTTTCGCGGAATGGGAATTGCTGCCGGGCCGGTTCTCGGCACTGCACTTTACAGTTTTGGTACAGACGCGCCACTTTGGGGCGCGTTGGCGCTTGTGTTTTGTGTTGCGGCGTTGAGCTTGTCTTGTCGGCAACCCAATGTTTGAGCCGCACAGCCAAAAAGAACCATCCATTCTCGGCTAAACCTCTACACGCGTTTACGCGGATCGCTCACACCTCGTGAACACAGTTCACAGCAATGCCAACAGTCCCTTGGGATCCGTTATGGTTATGCTGGCGCGTCCGAGGCTTATCAGTTTTTTGCGCTCCAGTTCCGCAAGGCGAGAAGAAACAACACCGCGCGATAGGTTGGTCAAGGTAGCGATCTCTCGGTGCGTGGCATCGACGATCGCTGGAACAGGAGGGTTGGGTTCATACAGCCCGGCCATTCTGGCCAGGACGGCAACAAGGCGTTCATGGCTTCCGCGGCGCATGAGATCATGGGCAAAACCAATCGCCCGCTCTTGGTTTTGGATCTGGTTCAACAACAGTCGACGCCAAATATCCGGGTAAATCTCAGCAAAACTCACGAACTCGTTGCTTTTGACAACCAAAATGGTCGAAGGGCGCGTAGCATACGCGCCGATTTTACGTCTTTTTGTTCCAGCCAGCCGTGCTGCTCCAATCCACACCCCAGGGTGCATCAGAAAGCTCTTTTCGATCACGTTTTCAGTTCCTGCTGACTCGATAGCAATCGCACCCGAGGCCAACCCGAAGAGGTCACTGGCAGGGTCGTCGATGGAATAAAGCGGCTGCCCGGCATCAAGCGTTACATGGTGAGTGATGCCCAGGAACGCGTCCAGCAATTCACCCGATAGGGTTGAAGCCCAGCCATGATGTGAAAGATATTTTTTCGCATTTGCGCTTGATATGTGCATTCAATTCCGCCTTCTGTCCGAATTCGGACAAATAGATTTATTCGAATGGCTACAGTCAAGGGGCGAATCTGACATTTCAGACATAGGTTTGCGATTCTTTAGGGTGACTGATGTCTCCATTGGAACGGTTTTTCTCTCTCGGCTGGTTCAGGCGGCCTCCTATGTATTGGCAGCTTCACCGGGGCATTCAATGCCCCCAGTCCGGCTTAGGTCCGCGAACATCTGCCACCACTCATGGTTCCGGATTGGCAGGCTGCGGGGGACCGTACCGAGTTGATTGGGGCGTTCTGACAGGCCCGGAATCGAAAGCGCGCCGATCCATCATCCATAACAATTTGCCCACACAGTAAGGAACACCTGATGCAAAAAATCATTCCTTCTCTCGCTGCGACACTTTTTGCGACGGGCGTTTTTGCACAAGAAGCTCCGCCCGAAGCGTCCGATAGTGTTTTGAAGGGGCGCCCTTATTCCCCCTATGCCGACCGCGCGTTTCCGACGCGGCCATTGTTCGGCGACACGCATGTCCACACCGCGTTGTCGGCTGATGCGGGAGGCGGTGGAACAACACTTTTGCCACGCGACAGCTATCGATTGGCTCGTGGTGAGCAGGTGATTTCTAACACTGGTCAACCTGTCAAACTCTCCCGTCCCCTGGATTTCTATATGATCACAGATCATTCCGATGGGATGGGCGCCATTACCGACATTTTGTCCGGTGCGCCCAACATCATGGCCGATGAACAAGGGCGACAATTTCACGAAGCCTTTGCAGAAGGTGGGCAAGCGGCCCGTATGGCAGCTCAGGAACTCACAAAACAGTTTGCACAAGGCACAATTTCGTCCGAACTCAACTACCAGCCCGGCAATCCGGCCTACAAGCGGGTCTGGGATGATATCATCGCCGCGGCGGAAGAGTTCAACGACCCCGGGGTATTCACCACTTTCATCGCCTTTGAATGGACCTCATTGGTCTCGGGCAACAATCTGCACCGCAACGTCATTTTTCGAGATGGGCCCGAACGCGCAGGTCAGGTCGTGCCCTACACCACAACACCACCTATGGGGTCGAGCAATCCGCGTGACCTCTGGGCTTGGCTCGAGAACTACGAAACGGTCACGGGTGGCGACGTTACCGCAATTCCGCATAACGGCAACCTTTCAAGCGGCATGATGTTCCCGCTCGTTGATGGTTTTGCCGATGGCGCGCCGCTCGATCCGGCATATGCCGAAGCACGCCAAAAGTGGGAACGGCTTTACGAATGGACCCAATTCAAAGGGGATGGCGAAGCGCATCCCATGCTATCGCCCGAGGATGAGTTTGCCAACTTCGAGACTTGGGATTACGGCAATCTCGACGCGACAGTTCGAAAAACGCCCGAGATGCTGCCGGGTGAATATGCAAGGTCTGGTTTGTTGCGTGGGCTGGAACTGGGCGCTGTACTTGGGTCCAACCCCTACAAGTTTGGTGCCGACGGCGCTACTGATACGCATACCGGCCTGACCACGGCGCAGGAAAACAACTTTTATGGCAAATTTACTGCTTATGAACCCAACGGTGAACGGGCGGCGCATGTCGGAAGGACATATCCGAACGGTGATGTTGCGTATGACTCGTCCATCTATTCAGCCGCGGGTTTGACCGCTGTCTGGGCTACGGAAAATACTCGTGGTGCGATCTTTGATGCCATGGAACGGCGCGAAACCTACGCGACGACCGGATCGCGCCTATCCGTAAGGTTCTTTGGTGGCGATTATGAAGCCGACGCGATGAACCGTCGTGATCTGGCTCAGGTCGGTTACTATGGCGGGGTCCCCATGGGTGGTGATCTTGCGACGCCTGCAGACGGCGAAGCGCCTGACTTCCTCGTCTATTCTCTGCGTGATCCGTCGGGTGCAAATCTTGACCGCGTGCAGATCATCAAGGGTTGGATCGATGCCGAGTCCGGCGAGGCCATGGAAAAGGTCTATGATGTCGCGTGGGGGGGTGACCGGTCTCCGGATGAGAACGGAAAACTGCCGCCGGTTGGCAATACCGTCGACCTGTCGGTGCCGTCCTGGACAAACACCATCGGTGCGCCCGAGCTTGGTGCCGTCTGGACCGATCCGGATTTCGATCCGGCAGAACCCGCATTCTATTATGCCCGGGTCATCGAAATCCCCACTCCACGGTGGACGGCTTATGACGCTGTAAAGTTCAATGTTCAAATGGCGGACAGCGTTGTGATGACCACACAGGATCGCGCCTACACATCGCCCATTTGGTACACGCCCACAAATTGAGGAGTGCACTTTAATGATCAGGGAACTCGCTATTTCCGTTTCACTGCTCGCATTCGCGGGGGCGATCCACGCCCAGGACACGCCGGCTGTTGCTCCTGCAGGCGACTATTCGCCCTATCCGAGTCAGGATTTCCCCAATCAGGTTTTCTTTGGCGATACACATCTTCACACGTCGTTTTCAGCGGATTCGGGTTTGAACGGCAATTTGCTGGGCCCGGATGAGGCTTATCGTTTTGCGAAAGGGGAGACAGTCGTTTCCACAACCGGGCAGAATGCGAAACTAAGCCGCCCCCTTGATTTTCTTGTTGTTGCTGATCATGCAGAAAACTTGGGACTACCCGTAGCGATTGAAGAAGCCAACGAGGATCTGCTGGCGACCGAATGGGGGCGTCAGATCTATGAGATAGCCAAACCCGGGACGTTTGAAGCTAGACGGGACGCTCAGAATTTCTGGGCTACGATGCGGCAGACCGGCGTGAACGAGCTAGCCGATAACCAGGACATGTCGATTACGATGTGGCAACGCGTCACAGACGCCGCAGACAGGCACAATATTCCTGGTGCATTCACCGCCTTCATTGGTTTTGAATATACCCTTGACCCCTCCGGCAACAATCTGCACCGCGTCGTGGTCTTCAAGGATGACAAGGAGAAAGCAGATCAGATTATTCCGGTTTCAGTTTACGAGGCCCCGGACCCTGAGGACCTTTGGGACTGGATGGCTTCTTACGAGGAGCTGACCGGAGGGCAACTCCTGGCCATCCCGCACAATGGTAATCTGTCGAACGGGCTTATGTTCTCGGAAACCGGTCTGCTAAGTGGTGAACCGATTGACGCCTCTTACGCTGAGCGGCGCATGCGCTGGGAGCCTTTGTACGAGATCACTCAAATGAAGGGCGATGGTGAAGCACACCCGTTCCTGTCTCCCGATGATGAGTTTGCCGACTTCGAGACCTGGGACGGTGGTAGCTTTGGAGTCGAGCCCAAAACGCCCGAAATGCTGCCCAATGAGTATGCCCGAACCGCTTTGATGCGTGGTCTTTCAATAGGGGATAGGTTGGGGGCGAACCCATTTAAGTTTGGTGTGATCGGGTCGACTGACAGCCACACGTCGCTTAGCACTGTCGAGGAGAATAATTACTTCGGTAAATTTCCAGCGGTGGAACCAACTGCCGACCCGATCAGATTTGATGAGGCTGCAACAGCGCGCCTTGCAGAGGACGACGCGCAAAAGAACTTTACGCGAAACACTAGTGCTGGCGGGCTTGCTGCGGTTTGGGCACGTGAGAATACGCGCGAAGCCATCTTTAACGCGATGATGCGAAAAGAGGTCTTTGCGACCACAGGGACACGTATCCGGGTTCGTGTCTTCGCGGGTTACGATTTTGATGAATCCGATCTCCCTCGGTCGGACTTCGCGGCGCATGGCTACGCCAATGGCGTACCTATGGGGGGTGATTTGGGAAAGAGTGAAGACCGTGCGCCGCGTTTCCTTGTTCGTGCTTTGCGGGATCCGGATGGTGCCAACTTAGACCGTGTGCAGATCGTAAAGGGATGGAACAACGCCGATGGCACAACGTCGGAGCGCATCTACGATATTGCTTGCGGCGGACGTGCTCTTGTTTCAGCGAAGTGCTCGGCTCCGGTCGGCAACACCGTAGATGTAGCGAATGCCAGCTACACCAATGAGATTGGTCAGGCGATCCTTGGTGGCTTCTGGCAAGATCCCGAGTTCGACCCGACGCAGGCTGCTTTCTACTATGTCAGAGTATTGGCAATTCCGACACCTCGTTGGACGACGTATGACGCAAAATTCTTTGGAGTAGAAATTCCGGAGGATGTCCCAACATCAATCCAAGAACGCGCCTACACATCGCCCATTTGGTACACGCCCGCAAATTGAGGAGTACGTTGCGATGAAAAAGCTCGCTGCGCTTTCTGTATCCACGCTTGCTCTGGCAGGGGCGCTTCACGCTCAGGACACGCCGCCGGTTGCTCCTGCCGGCGAATACTCGCCCTATCCAAGCCAGGATTTCCCCAACCAGGTTTTCTTTGGCGACACCCATGTGCATACGACCTATTCCGCTGATGCCGGTCTGATCGGCAACACATTAGGGCCGGACGCGGCCTATCGCTTTGCCAAAGGCGAAACGGTCACGTCATCAACCGGGCTTCCAGCCCGTTTGTCGCGTCCGCTCGATTTTCTCGTTGTTGCCGATCACGCCGAGAATCTTGGGACGGCGCCATTGCTTGCGGCGCGTGACACCCGGCTTCTCGAAACAGAATACGGGCAGTCGCTTCAGGCTGCCATTGATGCGGGGGATTTACCCGGCGCGTGGGAGATTTTTTCTGTGACAAAGGCGTCTGGGGAAGACCCACTCGCTGATGTACCCGGCGTCTATGACAGCGTCTGGCAAGAGATTACCGCGGCTGCCGAAAGCCACAACCAGCCCGGTGCCTTCACTGCATTTATCGGGTTTGAATGGACCTCGACCTTTGATCGCTCGAACCTGCATCGCAATGTGATCTATCGCGGCGGAAAAGAGAATGCCGATATGCGACTACCCTATTCTGCCTACGACAGCGTGGATCCAGAAGATTTATGGGACTGGATGGCGCAATACGAGGCGGATACAGGCGACCGCCTTCTGGCCATTCCACACAATGGAAACCTTTCTAACGGGCTGATGTTTGACACTGTCAAGCTTGACAGCGACGAGGCGCTTGATGCCGAATATGCGGCACGCCGCGCCCGTTGGGAGCCGCTATATGAAGTGACTCAAATGAAAGGGGATGGTGAAGCCCATCCCATGCTGTCACCTGATGACCCGTTTGCGGATTTTGAGACATGGGACAAGGGCCAGCTTGGTCCCAATCCCAAGACGCCCGAGATGATCCCAAACGAATATGCGCGCGAAGCGCTCAAGCGAGGTTTGGCCTACCAGACTGAATTTGGTGTGAACCCGTTCCGGTTTGGGATGATCGGCTCGACCGACACACATACTTCACTCTCAACTTCTAAAGAAAACAACATGTTCGGTAAGGTTGTCGCCCTCGAACCGACAGTAGACCCGATCCGGTTTGAAGAAGTGGTGGGGGGCATAGGAGGTGACGAAAGTGTTGCGCAATATGCGTGGCAGACCAGCGCCTCCGGTTTGGCTGCCATCTGGGCGCGCGAAAACACGCGCGAAGCCCTTTTTGACGCGATGATGCGCAAGGAGGTCTATGCAACAACAGGTACGCGCCTGCGCGTCCGTGTCTTCGCAGGGTACGACTTTGATGCCTCTGACCTCCCTCGGTCAGATTTCGCGGCTCACGGTTACGCCAATGGCGTACCTATGGGGGGTGATCTGGGAACGAGTGAAGGTCGTGCGCCGCGCTTTTTGGTGCGGGCGTTGCGTGATCCGGACGGGGCCAATCTGGATCGGATTCAGATCATCAAGGGCTGGCTGAATGCGGATGGAACGACCAGTGAAAAGGTCTTTGACATTGCATGCGGTGATCGAAAGGTCATCGACGGTCAATGCGCTGCTCCGGTCGGGAATTCTGTTGATTCCGATGAAGCCACTTACACAAACGATATAGGCCAACCGATCCTTGGAGCCTATTGGGAAGACCCGGAATTCGACCCAGATCAAAGTGCTTTTTACTACACGCGTGTTCTGGAAATCCCAACCCCGCGCTGGACGACCTATGACCACAAGTTCTTTGGTGTCGAACTGCCGGAAGGCGCGCCTGAGGCCATTCAGGACCGGGCCTATACCTCACCCATTTGGTACACGCCCTGATCCTAAAACCCGAAAAAAGCGCGGCAAACGCGTGAAGTGATTTAAACGAGGTGACAAATGAAGATGTTTTTGCGTGACAAGCGTCCGATGATGGGCGCGGCCATCATTGCTACCCTTACAGTTCTGCCGGTAAAACCAGCGATTGCGGTTGAAGGAGGGTTGGGCGCCTATTTTCTGGGAACCAGAGATACGTTTGCCGGTTTCGTGCCCGAGCCGGGAACTTACACAAGCCTTACATTCGACCATCTTGATGGCAGCGTGGACGGCGTTTCGCTTGCGGGTCTTCCGATTGCGGCTGACGCAGACCTCGAACTTAATCTCTGGCGACTGGGTGTTACTCAGGTGTTCGACGCGCAGCTCTTTGGCGGAACACCCGCCATAAACCTCACTGTTCCTTTTCCTGTTGCTGAACTCACGTTCACGGCAATACGGCCTCCGTTGCAAGGAGCCAGCATTGACGATACGTTGTCCAGTTTTGGTGACATCAGCCTGACCGGACTGGTGGGTTGGCATCGGGGCAATCTGCACTATAGTACGGGGCTGACCGTTTATGCCCCGACTGGAGAGTATAATACGGCATCCATCAATCTGCAGGAGCGCACAGTTCAAGTATTGAATGCAGGCAAGAATGTCTGGTCGTTCCAGCCCTTCTTTGCCGCGACGTGGTTCGTTCCGGAACGTGGTTTTGAGGTTTCAGGAGCGGCCAGCCTTTTGTTCAGCGAAGAAAACGATGCGACCGACTACCAGACGGCCCCTGCGTTTCAATTAGAAGGCGCGGTGGTGCAGCGCTTCCGCTCGGGCTGGGGTGTTGGCCTCGCTGGCTATACCTACCATCAGCTTGAGGATGACAGTGGCGCAGGTGCTGAGCTTACCCGGATCGCCCTGGGGGCCAGCAGCCTGCGGGCTCAGGTCAGCGGGATTGGGCCTCTCGTGACTTACGAGGGCGGAACGCTGTTGGGCGCCGATGCTTCCCTCAAGCTTAAATACACACATGAGTTTGCGGCAAAGCGGCGGTTCGAAAGCAATGTCCTGACGGCCGTGATTTCATTGGCGTTCTGACCTGCGGGACTTTCAACATGAAGCTGACACTGTCATGGGTTATTGCAGGAGTTCTGGTCCCTTGTGTTGTCCTGGCACAGGAAAAATCGGAGTCGCTTCAATCGGCGGCCAACGATCCGACAGCGTCGATCATGTCTTTTCAGCTGCAAGGCTTTCATTCGTTTGACCTGCACAACTCTTCCGAAGACAGCAGCCTGCTTCAGTTTCGTGCTGCGATCCCGTTCACTCTCGGACAAACAAACCATATTGCGCGGCTTACGCTGCCTTACGTGACGGACAGCCCCACCGGGCAGGCCGGACTGAGCGACACGACCCTGTTTGACCTCATGACTTTTGATCGGCGTTGGGGGCGTTTCGGTGTTGGCGCGGTCGCCTTGTTGCCCACGGGCAGCGATGGGCTGAGCGCGGATAAATGGGCGCTGGGTCCAGCTGTTGGTTTTGCAAAGCAAGAGAATTGGGGGCTTTGGGGGGCGTTTAACCAGAATCTCATCACGGTCGCCGGTGACGACAATCGGCCAGACGTGAATCTGTCCACACTGCAACCGGTGTTCAACTACACCCTTGGAAACGGCTGGTCGGTCGGCACGTCGGAAATGGTGTTTGTCTACGACTGGGACGCTGGCGACTTCAGCAGCGTTCCGCTGGGGTTGAAAGTGTCCAAACTCAACCGAAGCAGGGGGCTACCATGGCAATGGTCATTTTCCTACGAACACAATTTCGACGATGACGCCATCGTGGCTGCCGACACGGTTAGTTTCACGCTGAAATTGCTGGTCCCCAAGAGCCGATGAAATTGGATCGGAGATAGATGTGAACAAACATTGGCAATCAACCAATTCGCCGCGCCCAAGTGATCCGGTGTCAAACAAACAGAACGTGTTGCAGAGGGTCATCCGGGAACCCTTTGTCCATTTTGCCATTCTCAGCATCGCAATCTTCGGCTGGTTCAAGCTGGCGCAGCCCGCGGAATGGACAGGTGAGCCCGATGCGCGCGTCATTGTTCTCGAACAACGGCAAATCGATCTTCTGGCTGCCCAGTTCGAGGATACATGGCGGCGCGCTCCGACCGACGAAGAACTGAACAAACTCAAAGCCGACTGGCTGAACCGCGAGGTGCTTGTGCGCGAGGCTTTGGCGCTTGGGCTGGATGGCAATGATGAGATCATCCGCAACAGGTTGGTGCAGAAGATGAACTTCCTTCTGACCTCCGAAGCGGGCGCGGCCCGTCCCGATGATGAGGTGTTGCAAACCTATCTGTCAGACAATGCCGAGGCGTTCACGACCACTGCGCGGATTGCGGTCAGCCTTGTTTATCTGGGGCAAAACCCCAGCGGCACGTTTGTTGGCCAGACGCGGGCGCGTTTGGCTGCAGGGGAAGATCACCGCCAGTTGGGCCAGGCGTCGCTGCTACCGACGGGGTTTGATCTGAGCGTCCGATCTTCATTTGATGGCAACTTCGGAACGGGTTTCTTCGACCAGTTGCAACCCTTGCCATTGGGTGAATGGAGCGGACCCGTTCAGTCGTCCTTCGGGCTTCATATGGTTAGGATAGACAACAGATGGGACGCTACTCTGCCGCCTTTTGGAGCGATCCGGGATCGCGTTTTGGCGGATTGGCGCGAGAAGCAGGCCGAGCGCGCGAAAGAGGTTTTCATAGAAAATCTGAGATCCACTTATTCGATCCAGGACCTTGGGGTAGCAGGCATCTTAGAGAGTGAATCATGAGGCACTTTCTGCCCTTACTTGCGCTGTTGGCGGGGCTTCTGGCACCGGCGTTCGTACACGCCCATGCGTTGGAGCCCGGTTATCTTGAGATTTCGCAGGAAACCGACAGCGATTGGTATGTGTTTTGGCGCAAACCGGACGTTCAGGGCGCACCGATGGATATTGACGTTGCACTTCCTGATGTTTGTAGCGCACCCACCTTCGATGCCCCTGTCTTTGACGGTCGCGCCTGGACACAGGTCTGGCGCATGACCTGCACCGAAGACCTGCGCGGCAACACGATCCTGATCGACAAGCTTGATGCGCAGCGAACGGACGTCTTGCTGCGGGTGGGGTATCTGGACACCGAGAACATGGCCACATTCCGCCTGACACCGGATGCGCCTGCCGTCACGCTGCCCGCGCAGCAGGGGTTGGTTCAGACGCTATGGCAATACGGCGTGTTGGGGTTCGAACATATCCTCGAAGGCTGGGATCACCTGCTTTTTGTCTTTGCCCTGCTGGTGCTGATCCGCAACCTGCGCCAGCTGATCTGGGCCGTGACCGCCTTTACTGTCGCGCATTCGATCACGCTGGGTTTGGCCACCTTTGGAGTTCTGAACGTGCCCGGCCCTCCTGTCGAGGCCGTGATCGCGCTGTCTATTGTCTTTCTGGCAACCGAGGTTCTGCGGTCTGACGACAAACCAAAGACACTGGCGAGTCGGTTCCCCTGGGTGATTTCGTTTGGGTTCGGCCTGTTGCATGGCTTGGGTTTTGCCGGTGCGCTGGCCGAGATCGGTCTGCCTGAACAGGACATCCCGGCGGCTTTGCTGGCCTTTAACCTCGGGGTCGAGGCGGGGCAGCTTGCGTTCATCTTTGCCGTGCTGGGCGTGTTCGAGGTGCTGAAAAAGACAATGCAGATCGTCTGGGGCTGGTCCTTCGCGCCAGGTCCCTCGCGCCAATTTCTCGGATATCCCATCGGATGCATTGCCGGTTTCTGGCTGGCCGAGCGTTTGGCTGGGTTTTGATTCAACACAGAAAAGGAGAATAGACAGTGAGTAAGTTACTGGGGGGTGCGATGGTTGTCGCGATACTTGCGATTGCCGGCTGCGACGTGGTGGACCCCGACTGCACACCAGAAAAAGCTGCGAAACGCCAGGTCCAGCAAGCGACGATTGGCGTCAGCACGAATAGATGCACACCAGCTGAGACTGCGCGCGATACCGCAGGTATCGACGGTTGAGGAATTCGGGCACTCCAAAGCACTGGATGAATCGTGAGTGGTGAAGAAGTGACGCCCGGTATTGTCCTACAGAAACCGTAGTCACTGTGCCAGTTTTTGGAGGCCCGGATCGGTTCCCCGTTTGAACCTCGTAAGACGGGGAACCGACAAATTTAAACTTTGATACGCCCGGATGGGCCGGAGGCCATATGCGCTGGAAAGGACGACGTACAAGCAAAAACATCGACGACCGGCGCCACACGCCGCGTGGGGTATCTCGAGCCGGTATGAGCGGCGCGGGGTTGATTGTGGTCGTCGTAATCGGCCTGCTTTTTGGTGTCGATGTCACGCCGTTTTTGGGCGGCGGTGGTCAGGTTGCTCCTCCGCAAGCAAATGCCCCGGTTCAAATTGACGACGAAACCGAAGAGTTTGTGGCTGTCATACTTGCCGACACGGAAGCGATCTGGTCCGAGATTTTCGCGAATTCGGGCATTCAATACACGCCGCCGGTTCTGGTCCTGTTTGCAGGCAGAACTCAATCGGCCTGCGGCAGCGCCGCTTCGGCAACCGGCCCGTTCTATTGCCCTGTCGATCAGCGTGTCTATCTGGATACGTCGTTCTTTCAGGTGATGGAGCAACGGCTGGGCGCGCGTGGTGATTTTGCCAAGGCCTATGTCATCGCGCATGAGGTCGCGCATCATGTCCAGAACAGCCTGGGCGTTCTGGAACAGGTGAACCGCGCAAAAAGCAGGTCCAGCCAAGCCGAGGCAAATGCCTTGTCGGTTCGGGTCGAGCTTCAGGCTGACTGCTACTCAGGCGTCTGGGCCCGCGCCGTTGACAAGCGCTTTGGCGTATTGGAACCCGGCGACATAGAAGAAGCCCTAAACACGGCCGCCGCAATCGGTGACGACGCACTGCAACGCGCCCAGCGTGGCGTTGTTGTCCCTGACAGTTTTACTCATGGCACCAGTGCTCAACGGCAAAACTGGTTCCATCGCGGATACCAGACAGGTGACCCCAACAGCTGCGAAACCTTCGCAGTAGACCAACTATGACTTTCAAGGGTGTTGTCACGTTAACTTCCGACCCACCAAGGAATGCTGATGCCCGGACTT
>NZ_WQGH01000018.1:0-29833 GCF_013034585.1 Ruegeria sp. HKCCA5426 | reverse complement strand
ATGTACCGATTGGAGCCAATGCACCGAGGAAAATCGATATGAACTTTTTTAAGGAGTTGGGTGAAGGGAAACCTGAGCTTTTCACTGCAACCGTACGAGAAGCTATGTCGGGTGCGGTTTTTAATGGTGACGTGATACAATTGGGAAGGGGATCTGACGAAGGTCAAATTCACGGCGCTCGGTTAGGACACTCTCGTTTGTCTAGGGTTCGCTTTCTGCCCAAAGCACTGGTACGAACTTTACAAAACGAAGACTTTGCTAACTTTACTGTTCCAATCTGCTCATCAGAGTCTTGGACGGTCGGCGGCGCTCAGTTGGAAGATAAATCCGTTTTTTTTAATTTTACCGCTTCAGAAACCGAGGTAATTGCTAGCAATCGACTTTCTATTTGTGGTCGCTTGCCCCTGCAACGATTTCTCGAAGAAGTTCAACTTTTTTCCGGCAGAGACGCATCAGATTTATACGGACCAACGGTCATTGTGAATATGCCTTCTGATTGCCACGCAACATTGGTACGAACACTAAACTGCATATTGAACCTAACCGATGGTCAATCTACGCAAAGTGAATTGGAGGGGCGTCTTACAAGGACGATGGCCATTATTTTTGCCATGTCTGTGAATAGTGGGAGTGCAAACAAAGCGACTTGGTCTCAAAAAGAAGGTTTGGTCTCAAAAGCAAGAGAGTACTACGCATCCGGCTTGTCAAATAAGCCATCAGTGGCGGATCTGTGTCGAGCAACCGAGGTAAGCGCCCCAACATTAATCTCAGCGTTTCGCGATGTAACGGGTGAAACACCAGCAAGGTTTTTTGCCCTTCAAAGATTGGCCAGTGTCCATGATAAACTTGTACAGGCGTCCAAGCCAAAACCCATGGTGAAGCAAGTGGCGCTTGCTCACGGATTCACCGATCTGGGACGATTTGGCAGCCTGTACAAAAGTGTTTATGGAGTTCTACCTTCAGAGCAAACTAAGTGTTTTGCACCCATTTGACCAGTTGCCTTTTTCGTTCTGTCGAAGGACGTTGAATACCAATAGCGGGTACGACACAGCAGAGTTGCCTTGACGGATCATGTGCGTCACTTCGAATCCATCGAGGGGAGCCGCCGCTGAAGCAAAGGCCTTGAACCCTAGCATCGGTCGAGTGTGTCTCTTAATGAAGCGATGGTCCTGTTCCACGACGTTATTCAAATACTTCCGCCTGACCTTTTAGATTGGGATTGGGCATCCAAAGCCCTTTAGCATCTTGTTGATGGCTTTAACCCCGGCTGTGTTCGCACGGCTCTTGTCGATGACGATCTTTCTTGGAAGGCCATGGCATTCAAGCATTCGAGCGAAGAATTTCGTAGCAGCAGGTTTGTTCCGACGCCCTGAAAGCATGAAATCCAACGTCTCGCCGTGTTTATCGACGGCTCGTTAGAGGTAGACCCACGCACCTTTCACCTTGATGTATGTTTCATCTATTCGCCAGGAGCGGTCACACGGTCCCTTGCGCCTGCGCGCGACTTCGGCAATTGCACCAGCGTATTTTGTCACCCAACGGTTCAGCGTGGTGTGGTCCACCGCAACGCCACGCTCTGACATGATTTCTCCAAGATCCCGATACGACACGCCGTATCGAACGTAGAAGAACACAGCAAAGAGGATCACATCCTTGGGGTATTGCGCGCCTTTGAAGGTGATCATGAGCTGGCTTTCGACTAGTTGGGACCGAAAGCCATCCACACGTTAAACTTAAGTGCGTCAACAGCCAAAACTTTGCAACAGAGCCTGGGAAATGAAGTCACTGCGCCTCAAGATCGATCCGTGCAACACAGTTTTGGCAATGCCGTTCAGACAAGTCTGACGGATTAGTTGAATCAGCGAATGGCGCGCATGAGTTTTCGCTTTCCAGTCACGCGGTGCCAACCAGACATGACGGCATATACAATGGTTAACGTTGCCTTGTCTGCGGTCGAGAGCCCCGAGTGGCGAATCCCTCCAGACTTCTTGAGTAAGCGCGCGATGGCGTAGTTTAAGGACCCTTCACGAACAAGCCATTCAGATTGCCGTAGCGTTCGCTCTGCCACTGGGCCGGCGGCGTACACCTCGGCCAGAGCAAGCATCCCCGCATCGCGTTCAGCTTCTTCTAAATGCTGCGATGCCTCGTCACCAAGAGTAAATTCGGCAACATCAAGCATCCCCGCATCGCGTTCAGCTTCTTCTAAATGCTGCGATGTCTCGTCACCAAGAGTAAATTCGGCAACATGACGAATAGAATATCCATGAAGAAAATTGAATGTAAGAATAAGGTACTCTGGCTGAGCAAGGTCTCCGACGTCAAACCGAAAATCGAAACCCGATGCTTCCTCAATCAGTTGGTAATTGTGAAAACACCGTGACGAAGCGCTCGGTTCAAACGGCTTGCGCTGCACGGTCGAGTTTATTTCTATATCGATTGAGTGGGGCAAAGGAGTGATCCACCCTTCGATTACTAGCACTCCGTTTTCTCGGTCAAGATGACATCGGTGAATTTGGCCAATCACTTCCTGGGCTATCGACGTTGCAGCTGCCTGCGGATTGAAGTCATGGGCACCGCGCACGATCTCGTCGAAATCGACCTTGTCGAAGACATCGAGTTTCGTTGATCGAGATGCATTCAGGATTTTGCGGCCATCCTCTTCAAACGCCTTCTTGGCCTCGAAAAAGGCTTTCCGCTGCAGATCTAGCCGGGGTACTGACCAGCGCTCGCCCTCGACGCGGTATCGCGGATCGAAGTGGTTCGATTCACTTGAGTTAATGATGATCGGTTCACCCTTTTCGGTCAATTCATCGCTCACCGTGTTGACCGAGAAATCAAAATCTAGTCCAACAAGATACAGTTCATTGATGCCCATGAAATAGGCGGCCTGCATCAAGAGGTAGATTACCGTAAACCCACCTGCAGCACCGGCCTCCAAATCCCGGCTGAACTCAAAGATTCGTTCACCGTCTTTGTAGATCGGCTTTCGATTTGGAATGAATAACTTGTTAGACAGCCCCTCATATTTTGACCTCAAGTCGTCCGGAAACAACTTCGTGGAAGACAAACTTTCGAAATCATAAGAAAAATCTTCGCTGACTATCGCATCGATAATCGAGTAATACGTCGGGCGCCAATCCGTCCTGTCAAACGCAAGCGTTATCTTGTTGCAGGAGAACGTTATCTCATCTTTTAAGTGGTCCAGGTCCTCCACCGTTAGGCTCGGACCTGTCGCTACAATAAAACCGCGGCGGCCCCTATGGATATTCCTGAGCGCGTTAATACTATTTGGCTTACCCGCCGACCGGACACTCTCGAATGTGGTGCCGCCTTCACGGGATCTTATCGAAAGTCGATTCAATGGAATCGCTGGCGTGTACCCAGAAAAAGGAAGCCGGGCAGGGCTATCTGTACGCCGAAAGAAAAAATTCATTTGTGGAATAAGAAGGTTCTCAACGTAATCAGTAGAATCGAACGTCGGGTTCTCAATCGTTGAATTCGTTTCGTGGATTCGATAGGCACCGAGGTTTTCATCGATGCTGAGGCAGCGGCCGAGTGACGCGGCCGCCCGTGTTAAGAAGCCGTCGGCACAAAGCCGAAATGATCCTGGAATAGGGAAGATGGCGCGGAGGACCCGGGCTGGAAAGGCGAGGCCAGCCGTCGGCACATTCGGTCCGGGTATCCGGTGCCCAAATTGTCTTGCAAAGTTCAGGATGTCGCCGCTCAAAAGAGCTGGTCGAAACGCTTCGCCAGTCAGCCGACCGCCGCGAAAAACCTCGAGGTTGTGCTGGAGAAAAGCCACATCGTCCGCGGCATTGGCATATGCACCCCGCATTCGCGCGAGTTTCTCAGGAAACCAGAAATCATCGGCATCCATGAAACACACCAAATCGCCGCGGGCGACGGAGATGCCGAGATTGAACCCAGCGCCCTGGCCCGAGTTGAAGCTGCGGATGAACGGACGAACTCGAGGGTCGCGGTCCGCCGCCGCCTCGATCATTGCGCTTGATCCGTCGTGCGATCCATCATCGACAATGATCAGTTCGAAATCGGGATCAGTCTGGGCAAGAACGCTGTCGATAGCGTCCTCAAGGTACTCTTCACCATTGTAGACGCTTAGAACGACGCTGATCAGGTCGCCGTCTGGCTCGTCCTGCCAGAGGACAGGGGACCGGATCTGGCCTTCCAGCCTACTCCAGTCGATAGAAGAGCGGTCGATCTTTCCGGCACTCAGCCGTCGCGCAAACCGGGCCAGAAGAACTTCATCGCGCGACACTTCAAGAGCAACTTCAAGCCCGTCACTGGCAGAATCGAGCCGATCTGAAGGAATTTGAACAAACTGCTCGAATTCGAGTGTAGCCCGATTAGCACACAAATCGGCTAAGGTGACGCGTACCGGTTCGTGACCATCAATTCTTATCTGCAGAGTAACATCCGCCCATGTACACCAACCTCGGATAAGGAGAAGCGTTGGCGAGACGCGTATGACTTCGGACAGCGCGGCCTTCAGATCGAGCCCATTCTGAACGGATTCCGGTTGCTTTTTTTTCATTTATCGAAGTCTCCACCCTGCTGAACTTTAAGCGGTAAAATCCACTGTATCGAATCGAAGCCTTGTACCCCTGCCCATGTCAAGCGCCTCCTCAATGCAAAACGAAGCCTGCATTGAAGACGAATGTTCGATCGGGCGTATTTACCTGCTTCTAAAGTCACAGTAGGATTTCGATCGGCTCCGGCTCCGGTTTTCTTATGTTATGGTGTCTCACCAAAACGCTCACATCCAGTACATTTCGCACAGATACCTCGCCCATTTCAGCCACGACGCTCTTGAAGTGATGATGGTCCTTAGCGCGGCATAGATACATTTTACCGCGGGTCATCAAAAATGGTCTCAAATCATTCCCCGGCCCTGTCAGGATAAATTGATAGATTGCGGATTGAATGCCCGGGAAGCCTTGAATCATCGCATCATCCATAATGATCACGCCGCCGTGATCTGGGAAGCATTGACGATAAACTGTAGCGAGATCAAAGTAGACGTCATCGTGTTCGTGGCCTGCATCAATATGTATGATGCGAGCGTTTGCGCTGGGCAGGGGATGATCCCGAAGAGCTTTCGTAAAACACTTGAGTAAAGTGCACTGAGATCTGTTTTCGCATGCGGTTTCTGCGTAGGCCTTGACTTCCGGCAATAGGTCTTTGCCACGCATAGTAAATTGATCGACACCAATAAGTCGTTCACCAGAAGCAAGCAGGCCTGATAAGAAAAAGAATGTCTTTCCTTTATACACCCCTATTTCAACTATATCACCAACCACGCCAGATTCTTTTTGCGCCTTTGAGATGAGCGCCATGGCGGCCACGTTGTCGCGTTCGAACCAACCGTCAATTGGTTCGATTACGTTGTCGTAGCGATCGAGATGAGCTGAGACAAACTGTTCTGTGGACACGTGAAAATTCCTATCCTTAACGTCATCAGATTTTAAACCGTTAGATGAAAATGGGCCTTGGGGCAACCGTCAGTATTAGCGCTCCCGAGTCCGCAAGGTAGTGGTCGTCCGAAAGTTCTTCGCGTGCATTCACAAGCTACTGAGAGACCGGAAGCGCGGTATTCGCTAATTGTGAAAAGCGCGGCTTAAGACCAACAAGGAACCGGTCTATGGGTGCCACCAATGCAGTCATCCTTCGTCGTGGACAGGGGCGAAGCGTCGCAGCATCGCCCGATAGATTTCCGTATCTCGCCGGTTCTTGCCCGCGAAATAAACGATGGCGGGAAGCTCGTTTCCGACGTGAACCTGGCCCTCCTCGTCCATCAGAACAAAATGCTCGCCGCTGCGCAGGCCCATATAAAGGTCGTTGGTCAACGGCCTGTGAACCAGCCCGTGCCGTGCCTGCGCTGCGAGATAGGCAATTGCGATGAAAGGTTCGTCGTTAAGATAGTGGCTGTTGGGCCATATTTGGAAAGGTGGGTCTTGCAATAGTTCGTCGACACGGGCCGAGAATTCCCACCCTGCGACAGTTGGCGCTCGTCCGAAAACCGCTGCGCTCAGAGTAATGTTCGGTATGTGAATGCCGACTTCGCTGGCGCGTTTCTTTAGATTGAAGCCTTCGGTCCGTTCGCCGTCATCGATCTTTACCGTTCTTGCCATCCAGTCGAAATCATCCGGCCGCTCCATTGCATGGACCAGCACCGAACTCGCTTCAATCTCGTCAAACATCTGATCGAGGACGTCGCGGTAAATGATTGTGTTGGCCTTCAGGAACAGAACGGTCGCATCTTTCGTACTCACATCTACGAGCGGCGTCGACTTGTCCATCCGCGACGCGAAGGGACTGTCAGGATAGCGAAAGCGGTTGCTCCCGCAGCGCCTTATCTCGACAAAATCTGGGACAGGCAGGAAAGATGTGTCAGTTTCGTCGTCTTTGTAGATGATATAGCGGTCGATGCCCGAGGACAGCGCATGAGCTGATCGCATCAATGCGACGCCCATACGGAAATATTCCTCCCCTAAGGCGATGGTGGTAAGGGCACGTTGTGCCATTTTTTTACTCTGTTTTCTTTGCGGCGGGACGGCATCCCGTGTAACCATGTCTGAGTATTTCGGCTTCAACTCGTTCCACTTCTCCAGCAATTCCTCATGTTGACGTCGCAGGTTTTCATGTGCGTTCCGCCAGTTTTGAGCTGAAGCCTCGGCCTTTCCGACCTGCCGCGCGCGCTGCTCGAGTTTCAGGATGTCAATTTGTTCCGGGATGTCCCGCCCGGTGGTTGTCGGCGCCAGTTCGAAGTATCCCAATGCCGCCGCGTTCCGTCTCCATGCGCTCCCAGCAAAGTGGACGACGTCGGGCACCCGGCCATCGACAAGATGCACTTTCGGAGCCTCAGACGATATGATTACCTCGCGCATGGCATCGCCGTTCAATGTGGCGATGTGCTCCTTGCCGGCCAGTTTCAACCAAGAGCGGTCGGAACTGGCGCGCAGAAAAGCACGAAAGAAATCCTGATCATGCCAGGAATTGTTCCGGTCTTTGCTGTTTTTGTAGAATTCGCGCATTGAATCGCTGCGCATGAACTCTAAGAACGGAGTCAGATACCGGAACATGGCATCGATACCGCCATACTGAAAGCCTGTATTCACCTCGGCTTCGAAGGATCTCACCTGCTGATCGGTAAGCGCATTCACGTCGACCGCCCGTTGCAGCTTGGCTGCTACTCCGGGGTTGTCGAGTGATTTCACCACCTCCTTCGCCATGACGACACACTCGCTTGACGCCATAGCTTCAAAAATTGCGAGGTTGCCTTGGATCAGGATATCCGGATCCAAGTATGCGACATTCTCGTTTTCCTGACCAAAAGTCTCTAGTGCCATCTTTAGAAAGACTGGCTTAGCGATTTTTCCTAGCGGATGAGCCTCAGAGGAAAAGTCCTTGCTAACACTCTCGACGCAATCTGCATCCAAGATATGGACGTGCGCGCCATGAAGCCTCAACGACTCGCAATAATCCTCACTTAGGTTATCGGAGACAACTACAAATCTGGATCCATCAAACCTCTCTCGCATTAGGAGAGACAGTCTTAAAAGCATTTCGCCTTGAGGCGTATTTCCATTTGTTAAGAAGAGGCATCTTTTTCCCACTATCGGCCACCCTCAATAGATCTTTCTTTGTTCTCTAACTTTCAAACGATTAATTGAACAAAGTATAGGTGAAATAAGCAGCGCACATGTTGTAACCATCGATGACAAAAAGAGCGGGAACGCAAACCAATTCAACAAGTCAGGATGTGCGGCGGGCGACCGGTTCGCTTGATCTCGAAAGAAACGCCGATGCCCCAACGCACGTCATGTCAGCTCTACCTCTCCTTCGGACAACAGCTTGTCAAAATACTCAATCGTCCGGACCAGTCCGTCGCGAAGCTTGACCTCGGGCTCCCAACTAAGAGACGATTTGGCAAGTGATATGTCGGGTTTCCGTTGTTTCGGGTCATCTTCTGGCAGCGGTTCGAACGCGATTTTTGAACCCGTACCAGTGAGCTCTAAGACTGCTTCAGCTAGTTCATGGATTGTGAATTCAACCGGATTCCCAAGATTGATCGGCCCAGTGACGTCTGCAGGGCTTTGCATGAGGGCAATCATACCCCGGATCAAGTCATCGCAATAGCAGAACGAGCGCGTTTGTGAGCCGTCCCCGTATATAGTTAGATCCTGGCCACTCAGCGCTTGGACGATAAAGTTCGAGACCACGCGTCCGTCTTGCGGATGCATACCTGGCCCATAGGTGTTGAAGATCCTCGCCACCTTGATTTCCAGACGGTGTTGTCGCCAGTAGTCAAAAAAGAGGGTCTCGGCGCATCGTTTGCCTTCGTCGTAGCATGAGCGGATGCCGATTGGATTTACGTTGCCCCAATATTCTTCGGGCTGCGGCGTGATTGTTGGGTTTCCGTACACTTCCGAAGTCGATGCCTGAAGCACGCGTGCCCCGGTCCGCTTCGCCAGCCCCAGCATGTTGATGGCGCCATGCACGCTGGTCTTTGTGGTCTGCACTGGATCCCTTTGGTACAGTATTGGACTCGCTGGGCAAGCCAGATTATATATTTCGTCAACTTCAACATAGAGCGGAAACGTCACGTCGTGACGGAGCAATTCGAATTTTGGTTCACCGAGCAGGTGAGCGACGTTCGACCGCCGCCCCGTGAAAAAGTTGTCCAGGCAGAGAACCTCATATCCGAGTTCAATAAGCGCTGTGCAAAGGTGCGTGCCGAGGAAGCCGGCGCCACCCGTGACAAGTACCCGGCGTGCTGTAGGGTTGGATAACGTTCCTGTAGCCATATTGAGACTGTTCCGCGTCATTGGTCTAATCCAGAGTGTGTGCTGGAAATGGGTGGAAACATCAAGCTAAAATTGTCCATCATCCTCGTTCTCATTCGGCAAAGATAAAGATGAAGAAAACAGAAACCTGTCCACAAATGGCAATGCCGATCGAACGGTTCTTCGGCTGTCTAAACGCCTCGTTTCGACGAATTGCCACCCGATACGAAAAAATACCAGCCAACTTCATGGCAATGATCAAACTCGGATCTATAGGACTATGGTGCCAGTTTTGCGAGTCCGCTGCCTGAGTAGAAAGGGCAGGACAAGTGTTTCAACGATATGGCTTCCGGTAACTTAGGCGGCCCTGTTCTCTGGAGTTCGCTTATCAATCCTGAGATGGAGCTTGCGCCAGACCCGTCGCTTGGGGCCACTTGGTTTGCGGGCCTGCAAGTCGCTTTCGCCTTCAACCTTATGTGCCTGTGCTGTCGATTAGTATGTGCAGCAACCACGTCGATCGCGCCTGGCGTCTTGGCCGCTCAACTGGCCGATACCGTCCCGGTTGCCTTACGCGTGGCCGGATTCGTGACGTCGATCGTCTTTCCGCTGTCGTCTTGAGCCCACCCATCCGCCTCCCGTAAATACCACGAGATTTCTCTTTGTATGCCCCTTTGAACAATTGTATGTCAGAGCGCACAATCACGGGTTCGCAGGAGCGATTAAATGAAAATTACCATGATCGGCACGGGCTATGTCGGCCTCGTCTCGGGCGTCTGTTTTTCGGATTTCGGGCATGACGTCGTCTGCGTGGACAAAAACCCCGACAAGATCGCGTTGCTCCATTCTGGGGAGGTTCCCATCTATGAGCCCAGACTCGCCTCGTTGATAGCAAGGAATGTAGAGGCGGGGCGGCTCTCGTTCACGACTGATCTCGCCACCTCGGTGGACGGGGCGGACGCGATCTTCATCGCCGTGGGTACCCCGACCCGTCGCGGCGATGGCCATGCCGATCTCGCCTACGTGATGGCCGCCGCTGAGGAAGTCGCGTGCGTCATGACCGGCTACGGCGTCATCGTGACAAAGTCGACCGTGCCCGTTGGAACCAATCGCAAGGTCAAAGAAGTCGTGGCCATGGCCAACCCCGAGGCAGCATTCGACGTAGTCTCCAACCCCGAATTCTTGCGCGAAGGGTCCGCGATCGACGATTTCATGCGCCCCGACCGCGTTGTTGTGGGTATAGAGACCGAGCGCGCGGCCGAGGTCATGGCGGAGGTTTATCGCCCACTCTTCCTGCGCGATTACCCAATCATCACCACTGATCTTGAAAGTGCGGAGATGATCAAATACGCCGCCAACGCCTTTCTCGCGACCAAGATAACCTTCATCAACGAAATCGCCGCGCTATGCGAACGGGTGGGTGCGGACGTCAAGGAAGTGTCCAAGGGCATCGGGCTGGACGGGCGGATAGGCAACAAGTTTCTCCACGCCGGTCCTGGCTATGGCGGATCGTGCTTTCCCAAGGACACGAGCGCGCTGGTTCGGATCGGGCAGGAACATGCCGTTCCCCAGAGCATCGTCGAAACCGTGATTCGCGTGAATGACGGGGTAAAGGGACGTATGGTCGAGAAGCTGCGCGATCTCTGCGACGGAACCTTCAACGGCAAGACTATTGCCGTGCTGGGCGTGACGTTCAAACCTAACACTGACGACATGCGCGACGCCCCCTCTCTGACGATTGTGCCGGCGCTTGTGGGCGGTGGCGCCAAGGTGCGAGTCGTGGATCCGAAGGGCTTTCGTGAGGCCGAGGCGCTCTTGCCAGGCGTCATTTGGATGGACAACCCCTACGAGGCTGCGCAGAACGCAGACCTCGTTGTGCTGCTGACCGAGTGGAATGAGTTCCGGGCGCTGGACCTCAAGCGCCTTGCGACCAACATGGCCACCCCGCGCCTCGCCGATCTGCGCAACATCTACTCTGCCCACGACGCCTACCGCGCCGGCTTTGAGGCCTATGAAGCGGTCGGGCGCGGCGCGTTCGGGCCGGAGGGCAGAAAACTCGCGGCCGAGTAACGATCAGGTCGTCACATAGGATTGCGCCGCCACGATCAACTCGGCCAGAGTATCGGCATTGCCGATCTGTTACGCGATGAGAGGGACGAGCAGCGTATTCATCGCGTGGCTTTCGACCTTGCTTTGGGCTCAATCGGATCGGCCCTAACTTGGGTGTACAATTTCTTTCAAAGCGAAGGACCTCACTACCAAAACCGATCACTTTTCAAGTGGGATTGAGTAACTTCGATTTCCCATCTCAGCTTGGATTCGTGGTGGAGTCCGCCCTCATGCCTCGCGTCATGTTTCATCCTATTACGTTGAGAGGATCGCCAGCACCATTGCGGGCAGGTTGTTGAGACAACGAGGTTGGTTAAGTCTGATGAACGCGATTGCTTGAATAGCCGCTATACTCTTTTAGGTAGGCACTCCATTCAATCCACAAGCTTCAGACTATGCAGCGTCTTGTAGTGTAGATATGAACGTACCTGCGAAACATCTTCTTTAAGCTCAAATTTGGAGAAGGAGGATGTAGACGATGACAGAGGACAAGCGAGAGATCCGTCTTAGTTTGCGTGTTGTTGAGCACGCTGAACAGATCGGATCAGTGAGTAAGGCGTGCCGGTATTTCGGGATTGTGCGCGCCAGTTTCTATCGCAGGCGACATTTGTATGACAGCCGTAAGCTTAACCCCGATCACACGGTGCTTTGATAATTCCATGGCAAAAGATCGTTGATCCGAGACGGCTTGTGCCCGTTGGCGATACCTGGAAGCCTTGCGGTGAGCAAAGCATGGGGATCGACAGCATTGAGCTTGCAAGTTTCAATGAGGGACGCGAGTACCGCCCAGTTTTGTGCTTCGGTATCGTGACCGGCAAAGAAGGCGGTTTTTCTGTTGAGTGCCAATTCCCGTTCATTCTACCCATTTTGGACAGTTTTAACGTATCCTATATCGGTGGCACGCTTTTTTTAGCTGGGACGTGAGGGTTTTCAGGACCATCAATCGCGGGGATGGCCAGCATCTCGGTCTCGAACGACTTGTCGCCGTGTTGTGTTCGGTGTCAGTTGGCGCAGTATTCTGCCTGGAAGCGTCGCGCCTGGCCCGCAATGGGCAGGGCTGGCATCACATGCTGGAGCTCTGTGGCGTAGTAGATGCGCGTTTCGTTGACCATGTCGGCTATATCGATTGGGAGGAATATGAACGCAATCAGGCGCAACTGGCCAGGAACGCTTTCGGACTTAATGGCGGGAGCAATTCCGGTCGCGGCGGTGGTGCGCTCCTTCCCGGTCTCTTTTGCAGTGCGAGATACCGGCGGCGGTTGCATGAATACGCAAGGCAGAGGCGGCGAAATGGCCCTCCAAAATCTTGTCTTCGCTGACATTACTTTTGGAGAATAACCGGTAAGCGGCTTTGGTATTCGACCAGGCCTGGAATGCCGTGGGTAGTGATTTCCCTGACCGTTCTCCGAGAGCCTCCAGCATTGCTCCCAGTCGCCGGTTCAGCCGAGCGTCAACCAGCTCACACCCGGAAGTTTCCGTTTCCACCCAACTCCGCCCCATGCCTGCAACTCAATCTTTTGGTGCCACTTGACGAAATATGACCAGCTCAATTCGGGCAAGACCAAGGTTTGTGTCTGATTCAATTCGCCACACCACTTATGGGTAGCTGCAAGGTCAGAACCACGGTTACGAAGTTCCCGTTCCGGATACGCGAGATCAGGACCGACAATGGCCACGAGTTTCAAGCCAAGTTTCACTGGTATGTCGAAGACAAAGGCATCCGCCACGCCTACATCAAATCCAGCTCGCTTCAGTTGAATGGAAAGGTGGAAAGATCGCACCGACCCGACCAGCAGGAATTCTGACAGCTTCTCAACTACAAAGGAGACGTCGATTTTGAGGCTAAACTTGATGAGAGGGAGCGCTTCTGCAACCTGGCGCGGCCGCACGGCCCGCATACGGTGGCAAAACGCCCTACGAAGCGCTTCGAGAAAAACTATAAAGGAGCCACCAGATGTCTCGCTGAAACGCGCACCTTACAGTCATCGGACTTCAGTTGCGCAATTACAAAATGGAGAGCCGGAAAACCAAAACCAAGATCACTGTCAAATCCCTCAACCGCATCACCCGTCTCGGTCGAGCGGGCTGTGAACGTGTCACACAACAAACCGGGGAAAGGGGCGAATACCGCCTGAAGACTCTTTATGCAACATTGTCGGTCGCGCCTCAGATCAAGTTGAGGCCTACATCCCAGTCCAGGGCTTTGACACGCAGAAAATCGCCAGTTGCAACTGGGAAAGCTGGGCTGAGACCACCTGTTGCAACCCATTGTCCTGGCAGTAGCGGCGCGCCGAAGGCGGTCGCAACCTGAAGAAACTCGAAAGCAGCTCCTAGCGGACCATTGGTTAGATTGGTGGAACTGCCGGGTGGAGTTTCCGCTCCGTTATGCCACGTTCGGCATGAAAATTCCTGTTTCAAGGCAGTTTGATCAAATGGAGTGATCCCGTCGATCCAAAGCGCACCGGCTCCGGCCCGGTCCACGATCTGTCCGTTCAGATTTGCTTTCAACGCTTCTGGAAGAACCGTTGCAGGAATTTCAAACCCGATCGACATGCGGGAAAACTGCACATCAGCAGTATTGTTGCTCGGCGCAATTTCGAGCATGATCTCCGGTTCAGCCAGCGGAGCATTGAGATGTGCAACTGGAATGGACGAAGTTCCTAGGAACAACTCGTCTGGACGCAGCGGGCCAATGAAACTGTTTGTGTTCCGGAAGACTTTTCGCGACCATGGATTGGCCCCGCCGACTTTCCACGCCGAAATTTTTTGCATCTGCGCAAAGCTGATTGCATATGCGTCGGACACGCTTTCTGGTATGTCTGACTCTTCCAGTAGAGCGGGGCGCCCTGCTGTTCGGGCGCGCGAGAGCGTTGCGCAAAGGTGTTTTGAGTGTTTTTGATCCATAGTTCTACTGCAATCCCCTGTATCGAGTAATCCATAACGTTGAATAAGCGTAGTGCAACGAAGTTTTGCCCAATCGGCGAGTGCTCACACCATGGAAGGAATTCCAACTTGCTCAGGGTTCGCAGCCTGATATATTCGTCAGGATTTGGCGTTCAGACTTTATTGCACGGTTTCAGAACGTTGCTTGGCACTTTGCCGCGATGAAGAGAGACTTGTTCATGACCTTGCGTGTGGCCATCGTAGGATATGGAAAAATGGGACGGATTCGTCACGAGGCCATGGAACGTCATGGCGGGTTCGAAGTGGTAGTAGCCTGCGACACATCGCAGGATCCAGATGCAAATGTTGCCATGGTTACTGACCCTTTGGCTGTTTATGACTTCAATCCGGACATCATTGTTTGCAGCGTCCCAAACATGATGATCCCGGATGTGGTTTGCACGGCGCTGGAACGCGGAAAACATGTGTTCTCGGAAAAACCACCCGGTCGTAGCTCGGGTGATGTGCGCCGCATGATAGTAGCTGAGCGCGCGGCAAAAGATCGGGTTTTGAAGTTTGGCTTCAATCACCGGGTCCATGACGCGATAGAAGAGGCAAAGAAGTTGATCGACGCTGGCACAATGGGCGAGCTCTATTTCATGCGAGGCGTTTACGGCAAGGCGGGCGGCCCGGGCTATGCGCAGAATTGGCGCAACGATCCGGCACAATCTGGTGGTGGCATTTTGATTGATCAGGGCATTCACATGCTAGATCTGTTTCAGATGTTTGCTGGTCGTTTTGAGGATGTACAAAGCTATGTCCAGCGCAATTTTTGGACAGATGTCCCGGTTGAAGACAATGCTTTCGCGCTGATGAAGAACGCCGATGGCATCGTTGCCTCGGTCCACTCTTCCGCAACGCAGTGGCAACACACGTTTCGGCTCGAGCTCTACTTACGCAATGGTTTTGTTTCGGTGGACGGCATCCTCTCGGCTTCGGGCAGCTATGGAACAGAGGTTCTAACGGTTGCGTTAAACAGGTTGGATACAAGCGGAAATCCAATCCCGAACCCGGAAAGTCAGGAATTGCGCTTTACGGAAGACAAATCCTGGGACAAGGAAATCACCGAGTTTTATGACGCGGTTGTAAAGCACGAACCGTTGCGCTGCGGTACATCTCAGCAAGCGTTGGATGTGATGGAACTGGTCGAGAGAATTTACTCTGCCGATCCAGAGTGGCATCGAATACTGCAAGACCAAACTACTCTTTCCGATCAGGCAGTCTGACAATGCAAACACCTGTTTTTCTTGATCATCTTCCGGATGTCAGCACCGTCACCGGGGAAAAGCCTGCCCAATACCGTCTTGCTCGTAACAAAGCACTGTTAGAGTTGATGCTGGATGGCGACACGACGTGGACGCGGCGTCAGAATTGTCCGGCCTGCGGCGGAGATTTTGCCAGAAGCAAGAACTTTTCCCAGACACTGCTGGAGTTTCAGCGGTGCACTGATTGCAACACCATTTATGCTCGGCGCGTTCCCAGCCAGCAAACGCTGGACCGTCTGCGGCTTGATATCATCAGTCAGAAAGAAGCCGGAGATACAGGCAATAACCGCGAGTTCGAATTCATCTCGCTTATGAACTGGATAAGCCTCACTGAAGCACGGCTGCAGCTCCTGCTTGATACGGTTGTCGATATTCGGTTTGCCTCGCAGGCGACCGCATGGCCTGAATCGACACGGCGGTTAAGCCACAATCGCAGTTGGGATTTTCTGCCGCTATCCCCCGAAAACGCTGATTTTGAGGATATCGGCGAGCGTCTGAGGAACATAGCGCCCCGGGCGGTCTTGATGCCTACAGAGCTGGACCGGGTTGCCGATCCTGAGACCCTGATACGGACGATCAAGCAATCGGTCCCCGCCGGAACGATGATCTTCATTGCCAGTTCCTGTGCGGACGGTCTGGAGTATGAAATCCTGGGGGCGGATTCCCCTAGCTTTATCCCGCTGGATCGGCTGACCGTATTTTCCATCAAAGGATTCCAGACTTTTTGCGCACGGATCGGGCTTTCGGTACTTGAAGTTTCAACGCCCGGTCGGCTGGATGCCGTCATTCTGGATCGCTACTTCAAGACCACCGAGAATTCTGATATCCCGTTCTGGTCTGGCTTTTTTCGAGAGGCAGACCAGAACCGCTTGCATGACCTACAAATCCTGCTACAGCGCAGTCTGAGATCCGGGGTTCTGCGCTTTGTCCTGGAAGCCTAAGAGTGACCCATCTTCGAAGGATGAATGGATATGAGAGACTTTTTCCCAAACAAACGTTTTTCGAGTTGTGAAAGCTTTGCTGGCCAGTACTTCGACACACTCTCCAAGGCGGTAGCATTAAGCAACATGAGTGCATTGGATCAGATTAGTGCGTTGCTAATCGAAACAATCCAGGCGAGCAACTTCATTTACATCTGCGGCAATGGAGGCTCTGCCGGTATTGCCAACCACTCACTGTGTGACTTTTTGAAGTGCGTACGTACAGACACAGAGTTAACACCGCGTTTCATGTCGCTTTCCGCACATACTGAAATGAACTCGGCGCTGGCTAATGACATTTCATATGCCGAGGTTTTCGCCTACCAGCTGCAATCCATGGCCAGACCCGGTGATCTACTATGGACCGTAAGCTCGTCAGGAGACAGCGAGAATGTTGTCAGGGCGCTCGAAGCCTCCAAATACATTGGTATGAAGTCCATCTCGTTCACCGGGTTTTCCGGCGGGCGGTCAAAGGACATGGCGGATGTGAATGTGCATGTTGAGGCCACAAACTACGGCGTCATCGAAGACATCCACATGTCGTTCATTCATATTCTGACTCAGTATCTGCGCATGTCGAACATGGACGAAGCACTTATTGCCGAACGAAAGTTCTGACCATGCCCGGTCAGCCAGCGCCCGACGGCTTACATGCGGCGTTGTGCGCCGCACTTCCTGGTTGGGTGAAAGAGGTATTCAACGAGCGGCCGGAAATCTGGAGCAAAGGCTCTGATGGTTTGGACTTGGTCACCAGTCTGGACCTGAACATGCAAAAGCTGCTTGAGGTCAGGCTGCCGGAACTGCTTCCCGGTTCCGCAGTGGTGGGAGAGGAAGACTACCGCCCGCACGAAGGTTCTGGTCCGCTCTGGTTGGTTGACCCGCTGGACGGGACCGTCAACTTCGTTGCCGGAGTTCCTGTTTACAGCGTTGCAGTGGTCTTGATCGTCGACGGCGAACCGGCGCTTTCTGCTGTCTATGATATCGTGCAAAACGATCTTTATTCGGCCCAGAGTGGCAGTGGCGCACTTCTGAACGGGGCAGTTTTGCATCCTGCCCCCGGGCAATCAAAACTGGCGGTCGTGTCCTCGGGGTTGCTCAAGGATTTTGCAACCGTCGCGCCTGACGCGCTTGCACAGTTGTTGACCGAGTTCAAACTGCGCAATTTTGGTAGCCAGGCCCTGCATTTGTGCTATGCCGCTACGGGCAAGGTCAGCCTTGTTGCCAGTCGGGAAGCAAAGGGTTGGGATGACATGGCAGGCGCCCTGATCGCTCAGGAAGCCGGGCTGCGCTATGCCAGCTATGACCCCGGTGCTGCGTCGGTGCCGCTGGACAACGATCAAAAAAGCCTATGTGCGCCTCCAGAAACCTTTGAAAAGCATAAGCCGCTATTTGCACGCAGTTGCGCCTGAGTTGGCTATCGATGGGAAGGAAAATATGAAAACAATTGCAATGATACCGGCGCGCATGGGCAGCCAGCGTTTGAAGAAGAAGAACCTTGCCCCGCTGGCAGGGCAGCCGCTGATTACCCATGCGATTGAAAAATGTAAGGCCTCTGGCTGCTTTGACGAAATCTACGTCAATTCGGAACACGCGGAGTTCGGACCCATCGCCGATCAGTACGGTATCAAGTTTTACCAGCGCCCCGAGGAGTTGGGCAATTCAGTCGCAACATCAGAACAGTTTGTTTATGACTTCCTGAAAAACGTCGATTGCGACCTTCTTATTCAGGTGCATTCGATCGCGCCTTTGCTGACAGCCGAAGAAGTAAAGAACTTTGCCGAGGCGTTTATCGCATCGGACGCGGATGTGATGCTCACTTGCATCCAGGACCGGATTGAAGTGGCGTATAGAGATCAGCCTGTGAACTTCACGTTCAAAGAGAAAACCAACTCCCAAGATCTGGAGCCCACCCAGCGCGTCACCTGGTCTATCACCGGTTGGCGCGCAAAGTCCTATATTGAGGCAGTAGAAGCTGGCACCATCGGTACTTACAATGGCAAGATCGCCTTCTACCCAGTGAGTTCGATCTCGGGCCACGTGATAAAAACGCAGGAAGACCTTGATATCGCCGAAGCTCTTTTGGGCGCTCTGGCAAAACGCAAAAACGCATAAGGGTTCAGTCATGCATGTGCTTGTTTCCAACATCATGATGATAAACGAAAAAGATCGTTTTGACGCGGTTTTGCGGGAAAAAGGGTTGCTGCCAATCTGGCCCGAAGTGAACCAGTTCATGGCCGAACAGCAGTGTCTGGAATATGCCCAAGACGTGGATGGTTGGCTCGCCGGTGATGATCAGATCACGAACACCGTTCTTGAGTCTTATTTGCCGCGGCTCAAAGTGATCTCGAAATGGGGTACCGGTATCGACAGCATTGATCTTAAAGCAGCGCAGCGCCTGAACGTGCCGGTCTGCAATTCGCCGGGCGCGTTCCGGGATGCGGTCAGCGAATATGCCATTGGCCTGTTGCTTGCCGCGACACGCCGCCTAGCGCGCACCGATCGGATGATCCGCACGGGTGAATGGCCGAAGGGGCGCTTTCCCGGAATGACAGGAAAGACCATGGGTGTTGTAGGCTATGGCGCCATCGGTCAGGGGGTGGGCCAAAGGGCGCGCGGACTGGGCATGAATGTGATTGCGCATGATCCCCATATGGATTCAACTCCGGACGGCACGCAGATCGTTTCGTTTGATGACCTGTTGGATCAGGCCGATGTGATCTGTTTGTGCTGCAACCAAACGCCTGAGAACTATCATCAGATTAACGCGGATACGCTGGAAAAAGCCCGTGATCAGGTGATCCTGTGCAACGTGGCGCGCGGCGGACTTGTGGACGAAGCGGCGCTGATTGCCGCGCTGCAAAGTGGCAAAGTCGCCGCCGCAGCGCTGGATGTTTTTGAACAGGAACCTTTGCCCACCGATCATCCGCTGCTGCAGTTCGAAAACGTTGCCGTTTCAAGCCACAATGCCAACAGCACCGTGCAGGCTATCGAATATGTGCATGAAAACACGTTGAATAATCTGTACCGGCACCTGGGGTTGTAATCGTGCGGGGTGCTATGCAAGCGGGATCGACGGCGAGAGGTGAGTTTGGTGACCGACCTCATGTGACGGGTATCAGGCTGTCTTGGAATACGTCTGAGGCGCGTTGTTGTCTGGATTTTCTATGACCCATCAAGCGAAGATTTTTGATGATCGCCCCTGTACCCTTGGCGAAGGCCCCATCTGGCATCCGGAGCGCCAGCAGCTTTTCTGGTTTGATATCGTCAATTCGAAACTCATGTCGCGCATCGGAACCCAGTCCTTTAATTGGCAATTCGACCGTAATGTCAGCGCTGCGGGTTGGATTGACCGGGACCATCTGCTGATTGCCAGCGAAACCGGGTTGAGCCGCTTCAATCTCTTGTCAGGGTCCGAAGAAATGCTCTGCGACATCGAACCCGACAACCCGTTGACGCGCTCCAACGACGGTCGAGCCGATCCCTGGGGTGGCTTTTGGGTCGGCACCATGAGCAAATCCGGAGATACAGGCATGGGAACGCTCTACCGCTGGCGTCCGGATCGCCATGGGGGCGGCGAGTTGCAGGTTTTGAAGCGCGATATGAGCACTCCCAACTCCATCTGCTTCGACCATAGCCGGGGCTGCGCGTATTATTCCGACACCAAAACCCGTATAATCTGGCGTATCCGGGTTGACCCCGAAACCGGTTGGCCATTGGACGAAGCGGCGATTTTTGTCGATTTGCGCGCTATAGATGACCATCCGGAACGCAAACCGGACGGTGCTGTGGTGGATGCAGAAGGATGCCTGTGGAGCGCTCAATGGGGTTCGGCCCGCGTCGCGCGCTACAGCCCCGAAGGTGCTTTCCTGTCCGCGATTGATCTCCCAACCGGCCACACGTCTTGCCCTGCGTTTGGGGGTCAGGATTTTCAGCAACTCTTTGTGACGACGGCGCGCCAGAATGTACCCGAAAATCGTTCGAAGTGGCTTGAACATGCCGGAAACACGTTTCTTGTTCATTTGGATGTTCGTGGTTGTGCTGAACCGCGCGTTATTCTCAAATAACAATGTGCTAACCTGACTTTGTGCAAACCTATTCTGCGGGCGATTTGAGCCAATTTTCAGTGCAAATGCCCAAAGATGCTGGGGCGGTTCTTAAAAGTGACAGCCGCAACTGTGCGAGAACCGAATGGTCCACGAACTCTGACAACAGTTTATTGCCTTAGACAGACAGACGACCAACTTAGATCAAGTGGGTCAAATAGGCTTTCTCCGATACACTTAGTAGCATCCAGGACGTTCAAAGAGTCCCGCAGACGAAGACAGAATAGTAGCCGACATGATCGAACCGACCCATAAACACGGTCGATATGGCTATCTCAAGATCGTTGCACTGCTGAGAGAGGCGATAGGCTGTCTGAATAACCTCAACTCAACGCCAATGGGACAGTTTAAGTCGACTTGATAAGAGGGGGTTTCTGGCTCATCGTAACCGCCAAGGTGTGGAGATGAGAAACAAACCCGGAACCAAGCACCGCCACGGCGAAAAGATCAAGGATCTGGACATTAATGAAAGTGAGCTTTCTCCAAGTGAATCGGCTTTTTGCTTCACCGGCACAGAAAAGTGCTTGCCGTCAGAAGCTTCTGCCTATCGCATCCTCAAGTTCTACGATCTGATCATTAGCCCGGCCTAAGTGGTTGTGTCAGCCGCAGACGAGTTCCAGGGCAGGACAACACGGCCGAACAAGCTATGGCAGACCGGCTTTACCTATCTGAAGGTGATCCGCTGGGGCTGGTTTCATCTCAGCACGATCATAGACGATTACAGCCGATCCATCATCGCCTGGAAGCTCTGCACAACGATGAAGGCCAGTAATGTTACCGATACGCTGGACCTGGCTTTGCAGACGTCGGGCTGTGCCCAGGCGACCGTCTGCCACAAGCCGCGGCTGCTCAGCGACAACGGGACCCGCTTGACCTCTGGCCAACTTGCTGAATGGCTGGAAGAGCAGGAAATCGATCATTTTCAAGGGGCGCCATACCATCCGTAAACTCAGAGAAAGATCGAGCGCTGGCATCAGATTGTCAAGAACCGAGTCTTGCTGGACAACTTCTACCTGCCCGGTGATCTCAGGCAGCGGATCGACGCCTTTGTCGAATACTACCGCCACCGGTGCTATCACGAGAGCCTGCAAAACCTCACACCGGCTGATGCCTACTTCTGAGCGCGGCCATCTGTCCCGAAACCCTTGACGATGGACACCTCCACAGTTCCTAATTGCGACGGCCACGCAAAGTGCGAGAGGCGCGCTTCAAGGAACGGGCCAATCCGCGCGCATATCGTTTCGAAGACCTAAAGATACGTTTATGCTTCTTTGACTTGTCTGCCTTTGGTCGCATCCAAGCGGTGTTCCGTGAACCGCCATCCGATAGAGTATTGCGCGACCCGGAAACAGCTTTCGGAGTCTCACCGCGCAAAGCGGATCGAATAAATCCGACTTTTTCGGGCGACATGTAAGAGAACATTGACGCGAGGTCGTCGCGTTCAAAGTACTCCTCGTCCCCGGAAAGGAACAAGTCCGGGATACCAGCCAGATAAGCCTCTTTCAAATCCTCCGGCAATCGGGTCCAGGCAAAGTGCAGAAGGTGGATTTTGTAAGGAACGTAGTATTTTTGGAACTCGTCGTAGCGACCGAATTTGGTAAAAATTTCATTCATCAGCCGGACAGCGTCCAGCATTCCGATCACACGCGGATTGACCGATTGGGTCATTGAGTTTTGGTTTATTCGAAACTTGTAAAACGGCTTGTTGAGCACAAATATGTTCTGGCTGGAAAGCAAGGTGCGCAAGTTTTGTGGGTTGTCATCGAAATTGGCGCAATCGAGATCGAAATAGAGGTCCTTGTCGCGAAAGAAATCGGCCTTGAACACCTTTGCCCAAGGAAAGGGATATTGTGCGAACAGGCGCTTATGCTGCTCTTCCATCTCAAAAAGCCCCTGCTGCGGCAAATAGTTCTGAAATTCGCGATGCCTAGGCCGGCCTGTTTTGGATACGTTGTAAAGCTCGTCGAAAAAGAAATACAGCACATCTGCCTGCGTTTCCTGCATCGATGACAGCAGCTCTTCATACGCGGTGGGGACCAGCAGGTCGTCGCAGTCAAAGAAGTGCAAGTAAGCGCCTTTGGCTTGTTTTACCCCAAGGTTACGAGCGGAGCGTTGGTTGGGTTCTTCCTGATAAAGCGGCTTCACACGCGGGTCACGGTGGGCAAAATAGTCCAGTATTTCCTGCGACCCGTCGGTAGAGCCATTGTTCACGCAGAGAAGTTCAAAGTTGCCAAAACTCTGCGACAGTATCGATCCGATGCAATCGACCAGATATTGCTCGCCGTTAAACACCGGCATGATGATCGAAAGTTCGGGCGTTTCCTCGGCCGACGGTAAAGCCTTGTAATGCGCGTTCAGGGCAATCTGTTCGGCTTCCAGATGTGCAGGCCCGGATGCTTTTAGCAACGCATCAATGTCTTCCGCGACCATTGACTGCGGGCGACCAAATTCTGCACCCGAAACGGAATAAACGTAGTATTTCAGAAGCCGCGCGACATGATCTTCGAATGACGTCTTTTGCTCCGACGTTAAGCCTATCTGAAGGGCATTCAAAACATCGTCTCTGAGAGCGTCTCTACCGCTCAGTTCATAAACTGCACCGGACCCGCTCAACTGGTTGCGCCCAAGCATCAAAACAGGGATATCCCGCAATAACGCTTCGTAGTTGCTTTGCGAAACCTTGACCAGTGCTAGGTCGGCAACCTCTAAACAGTCGTCAAGGTTAACGTCCTTGAGGACTGTCACATTGGGGTACTCGTCTCCCAGGTCCAGTCCGCGCGTGATCAAAATGGGATGGGGCTTGTAGATCAGGTGGATGTCCGGATCGCCCGCAAACGCCTCGGACAAGTTGCGAACAACATCTTCATTATCGCTGAAAAATGGGGAATGATAGGTCCGGGCGTTGTCGTCGTAGGGCACATGGCCGGAAAAGGCACAATTGCTGCCGATATAGGCGACTACCTTTTTCCCTGAATTCTTTAGCCTCAAAAGCTGGTTCGAAACGGATGGCGAAACATCGATTTTGACGTTCCGCGTTGGCCGATCACACCGGGTCTTCTCGAGATAATTTTTGGCGGCCAACCTGTCGGCATCCGCCAACGGCAATGCGTTGAAGGCATCAAAATTCTGGGCGACCCAGCTTTCGCCCATGTGACCAAGGCAATCAAAGGCCAATGTTTCTGGAAGAACACCGAGTTCCATGGTTAGAAACGGGATGCCGCGTTGCTTGCAAATTTGCCTAAGGATTCGCGAGCACAACAAATAGGCACCCCAGCCAACAACGACATTCGGTTTGTAGTAAGATATTGCTTTACTTAAATAAATATATGCTGCATTCGCCACTGCGCGGGCATTTCTTTGCGAACATCCATATTCCTTGACCAAAGCGGCGATCGCATCCGAAATTGCCTCTTCGGGAATATCGCTTCGTCTAAATCCGAACTGGCGGCCAAAACGATTATTGAAAACCGTGCGTGTCACATGAGCCAACAGGTCAGGCAAATCCTCCGCGATCAGCCCGTCATTGCCATTGGCGTTTATGTTTCCATCGATAACCGCTAGGTCAAATTCGTTGTTGTCGAGGAAATCCGCCAATGTGCCGCGCAGTGGGCGATGACTACCGGTGTCGAGCCAAGAAAAGAACAGCATCCGCTTCTTTTGGCTGTCGGCTGTCAACTTCATCCATTCTTCGCGGGCTGCAGTTTTGGTCTCTATGTTGTGCTCTGTGAAAAACGGCGACGAGGCGTCAAACGGGTCGTAATCGGTTAACTGGCGGATTTCATCAAACCGTTCCGTTTGCTCTTCCACAAAGAAATATGCATTTTCGTCGACCATATAGGATGGTGCGATTGAACGATAGCCCCTCCAAGCTCCACCCGCGAAGTGCACAACATACGGTTTTTCATTTGTTTTCTTGTGAAAAAACTCTTGCGGGCTACGCTCGTCCAGCAGATTTTCCCCGCCGTTGCATAGATGCAGGACATCCCCTTCCTCAAACAAGCGGAACAGCTTGGGATCCTGGGCCCGGATCAACCGAACCAGATCCTGATCGTGCCAGAGGCAGTCCCGGAACAGTTCGATGTGACAGCTTGAGAAAAGCTCTTCGACCCGCCGGAATATCGAACGCATTGTCCTGGGGGCAGAGATCACAAACCCGATGTTTATTTCATGCTGGCCAAAATCCAACCCGTCGCTTGCGTGAAGTCGGGAATAGTGGGCATTTTTCATCCACAGGTTGGTGCCCGGCAAATTTCTGTTTTCTTCTTGCCAATACCATAACGCATCTGGATCAGACTGAGCGGTACGATGAAACAGGTCATTTATATCACGCTGAAAGTAAAGATCGTTGTCGCACAACGCCACAGCGTCATAGTTTCGACCGAACTTTTCCACCCAATCATTGATGATCAGCTTGCTCATTCTCTTGTTGCGGTACAGAAGAAAAGCGCCGTCTTCTTCCAGTTTTCCACGCAGGAATTCAGGTTGAGATCGAGCTATGTCACGACGGTATTTCCAGTTCTGGAAGCTGGTAAGTGGATTGATCAGAAAGCGGATTCCACGGCTTTCGAGGTATTCCTGACACCCTGCGCTCAGATGGGTAGAGATGACCCACAAATCCCCATTGAAGTTACCTTTTTCCGGGTCGAACAGGGACTCTATCATCAAATTGGCTTGCGCCACATGCATGGTGTTGGCTGTAAAAACAATTGCGTTTTTAGACATCTCGAAAATTCTCATTACCGAAAGATTTTTGCATTGAAAGTTCTTTCTGATCGGGCCGGCGACGCAATACGTTAGATCGCAATTGCACGACAATTTCTATACGGGTCTGATAAAAAATGCTGGTGCTTCTTCGCCGTCAGTCATTTTAGCCTCGAACCCACGGGCGGTATCCAGAGCCTCTCTAATCGTCACGTCCATATCAAGATAGCGGTATGTACCAAGTCGGCCTACAAACGTTACGCCGCGAGTGGCATTGGCAAGATCAAAATACGCGCTCAGCAGTTCTTTTTCTTTGAGTTGGCGAATAGGGTAATAGGGAATATCTCCGAACTCTGCCGAGCGCGAGAACTCACGATAACAGACAGAGCTTTCGTGTTCTTCCCAAGGTGCAAAATGCTTGTGCTCTGTAATGCGCGTGTAAGGTACGGACTCTTCGCCGTAATTCATTACTGCGCATCCCTGATAATCCCCGTCATAGTCAAACCGTTCGAAATCAAGCGTTCGATATCCCAGCCGCCCCAACTCAAAATCAAAATACTCGTCGAGCGGACCGGAATAGAACACATGATCATAACCTTCTCCCATCGCGCGAGCGAAGCTTGTGTTCAGGTGAACCGTGATTCCGGGATGGTCCAATATCGCCCGTATCATCGCACTATAGCCGTTTTTGGGCATGCCCTGAAATTTGTGAAAGAAGTAATTGTCGTCATAATTGAAACGCACCGGTAGCCGTTTCAGGATGGAAGCAGGCAGCTCAGACGGGTGCATGCCCCATTGTTTGATCGTATAACCCTTGAAAAAGGCTTCATACAGATCTTTACCAACAAAACGCAGCGCCTGTTCTTCAAAAGTCTTTGGAACAACAATGCTGCTGTCCGCCTGTTCTTCGGCGATAAATCTCTTTGCCTCGTCCGGCCGCATTGTTTTGCCGAAAAACTGATTGATGGTGTGCAAATTGATTGGAAGCGAAAAAACGCTTCGCTTGCCACTTGGATCACGAGAGGTCGTCTTAACCCGGTTTTTAAAGGGCAGGAATTCTTCAAACCGGTTGACGTAGCCCCACACTTCGTCATCATCTGTGTGGAAAATGTGTGGGCCGTACACATGGAGCATTATGCCGGAGTCAGGATCGCGGGCAGTATGACAGTTCCCACCGATGTGATCGCGGCTGTCGACTATAGTAATATCATGCCCAGCTTCGGCTAAATGGCGCCCGATTACGGCACCTGAAAGCCCGGCCCCCACCATCAGATATTTCTTTGTCATGCCCTGCCCAACCATATGGTCTTATCAGCGCAAGTGTTAATTGAGTACCTGTCTTTACGCAATCACACTTGTGGGATCTGACCGGTGCCCCAAGGCCGCGAAGGCGACGCAGCTAAACAGTTTGGATTAGAGGCAAGAATCTGCACAAGAATCCATCAGAAACAAAAAGCGCCCGTCTTCCCGGCGTACCCTTTTAGGCAGCTGAAAAGCTAGAAATGAGTAGCCACCGAAGACGATCCATGACCAAGGCCTGTCTTTTGCTTTCGCTCCAACGGGGAGCTGCCACAGAAGTAGATCCTAGTTCTCTTGCGACGACTTGAGTATTATTACGAACTCATTTCCAACACGATCCCTGGTCGCGCTGTCTTCTGGACAACCCTGTACGGGTTGTTTAAGGGTACTTGATGAGTGGAGCTTAGAGTTTTGCTAAAACTGCCTCGTTGTCACTAGAACTAATGGCCGCTCAAAAGGTTATCAAGTTTGGAGCTCGGTAATTTTTAATGGTTCCACTATGGAAAATCAAAAGAGAGTTGCAGCGTGCTTTTGTGCCCGGGTATCGCACCAGAATTTACTCACATGTCAGTAAGCGGGATAAAAACTACCTAAACGGATTGACCAAAAAATACGCACGAAATAGATGTTTTATCATTGGGAATGGCCCAAGCCTTGCCGCTTCGGACCTTGAAAAGATAAAGGATGAGATATCTTTTGCTTCCAATAAAATCTTTCTGATTTACGACCAAACATCCTGGCGCCCCAATTTCTATTGTGTTGAAGATAAGTTGGTTTTTACTCAGTGCCTTGATGAAATACAAAAACTGTCTGGGTGCAAAAAACTGTTTCCGGCCAATTTGTTTTCTGACGCTAAGAAATTCGAAGGTGCGGTGTGTTTTCCTTTGATACCACCCAAAAATTGGGATAACCCGCTGGAAGATCCTGAATTCCCTGAGTTCAATCCAGACCTGACCAGCGGGATCGCGTGGGGGTCAACAATCGTTTACACCGAGATACAACTAGCGATAGCCATGGGTTTCACCGAAATCTGCCTGCTGGGTCTGGACCACCAGTATACCGACGGTAAAGTCTCTGAGGGCGAAAAGGGTGTTATGGTCAGCGACGGAGAGCAGAACCACTTTCACCCGCTTTATCGCCTTCCGGGGGAAAAATGGCACTCACCAAATTTGCATGTTCTGGAGGTTTCCTATGCAAAAGCCCGCTCGGAAGCGGAAAAATTGGGTGTGCGCATTGTCAATTGTTCCAGACGCACGAGGCTGAATGTCTTTGAGAGGGAGGAACTGGAGAGTGTCCTAGCCCGTAGCTCGAGTGGTAAGCCCAATTTGACTGGTCAAGTCTAATTGTTACCGCATGATTGGGTTTTGGTCCATCGGAGCAATAGTATCTTTTGCCCGCAGGCGAAAACCCAGTGCTCTGCGCGGTCTCTTGGCGAAGAAACCAAACTGGCGGAGGCCATCGGGTACTATCTCGTGTCGATCTAAAAGTGCCCTTTAGACACAGACCCATAGTCTGTCATCAATAACTTTTTAGACCGCAAAGCGGGAATCGGCTAAAAAATCAGCGAACTAGCGCTGCGAACGTAGAGCGAATCCTGCCAAGAAACAATCGGCCGCATACTGCCCACAATAGAAAATCTCATTTCTCGCCACAGCTCCGTCAAATGGTCCAACGAATCGGGATATTGGAACCAAGGACTTGTTCCTAAGGCGTTAAGCTTGACGCAGTTCTAAGTAAACTACGGTCAATTGCCGCGATATGGGATGTGCTCAGCTAGGGCGGCACCGCTAGTACAGTCTATTTACACATCACGAGATTACATCGATCACAAAGTTGATACGGTTGGTAAGCAACCCGCCGAGAAATCTTGCTGTACGAAACTCCTCTGAAAACTAGACCATCCCGCTTGACAGCTTCCAAGAAATTATAGGAATAGGTGAGCCTCCCCACCTGAACTGGTCCGTCGTTATGCTTAGGAAACGGAGGACCAGTAATGGCTATCAAGAAACTTAAGCCCGAAGAGATTGTCTCGAAGTTACGGCAGGTTGAAGTCTTGATGGGGCAAGGCATGTCCCGACTTGATGCGATCAGGAAGATCGGCGTTGTTGAGCAAACATATTACCGCTGGCGGAAGAGGTTCGGTGGAATGGGTGTAGATTAGTTGAAGGAACTGAAACGGCTTCAGAAAGAGAACGACGGAAATGAGGACTAAGCCTCAGTTCACTTCAGGTAATGCAACTGTGCCAAGCGGGCTTTGAGGTTTCCTTGTGGTAAGTTATATGGTGTGATCCGCTGCAATCTTGGGCTTCAAAAACCAAATTATGTCACGATCGAAGTTTTCGGTAACATAGATGAGATTTGACGCTTTGTCCTGATATAGGCTAGTTTGAATGATTTAAGGAAGAATTGTCAAAAATGATTATGCGGATAGATCTTTTAGCTGGTCTTTGTGGTATTTTTTGTACCCTGTCGACTGCATCCATTGCGGACACAATCATGCACCTGGGTCGAGAATGGCCGGCGCCAAAAGGGTTTGAAGGTGTTTGCTCGAGTTATCCGCCAATTTGTCAAAAATCACCGCACCCTCATCAGATTACCGATGCTGAGTGGAAGAAGATAAAAAAAGTAAATCAAAGTATTAACCAAAAAACTCCGGAGGTGTCTGACAAGAGCCAGTATCACGTTCTTGAAAAATGGGCTCTGCCCTCGCACCTAGGTGGAGATTGCGAAGACATAGCGATGCTCAAGAAGGTTGAGCTTCAGAAAATGGGCATCTCTCCGGATCACTTACTTCTCGCCACAGTGTTGGATCTTCACCACGAAGGGCATGCGGTATTAATCGTTAGGACATCCAAGGGAGATTACGTCTTGGACAACCTGACCAATCGGGTGCTTCCTTGGAACAAAACTCACTACGCATTCATCGAGGCGCAAGACCCAAACGACCCAGCGCGATGGAATATTGTCTTGCAGGACCGGTGACCTGCAGACTTCGTATCGTGAAAGCTATAGGCTCAAAGCGTTCGCATCGAATGTCAGACTTCAGAGAGAAAGTTGAAAGAAAAGGCGTGATCGGTGTTCTTGCAGTTAGCACCATATTCGTTGCCCCCACTTCCACTTCTGCAATAGCCTTGAGCGAGGATGAGAAGGCTGCGTTAGCCACTACTGCCATTGTGGGAATTGCAGTTTGGGTACATAAGAAGTACCGCTACAACGAAGGATGGGAACCAACGAATTCTGAAGCAAAGGCACAGTTTGAACGTGGCTACGGAATTCAATACCACAGCGAACAATGTAAGCGTGTCAGTCAAAATGAACTGTACGAATGCCATGCCATCTAGTTGACCAGGCAACGAACAATCGAGCATGACACTTTTGTTCGAGCGGCCAGATCCCGCATTGACGTCATCGGCAGCAGCGATTACGGGAAAAGCGGCCGGTAGCAATTATTTGAGTTGTGGGCACATTTTCGATTTTCTCATTGAATTCACCTGTCACGACGCAAGCTATTAAGTTTCTGTCAATGTTCACGCAGCCAGCAAACAGGATATTGTAAGTGTGAAGCATGCATTTCATTTGAGCAGCCTCATCTGACTGGTCCAAATTGATTGTTAGTGCATCGTCGGCCTGTA
>NZ_WQGH01000017.1:0-43894 GCF_013034585.1 Ruegeria sp. HKCCA5426 | reverse complement strand
TACAGGCCGACGATGCACTAACAATCAATTTGGACCAGTCAGATGAGGCTGCTCAGTGGTGGGGGCAAGATTGCATGGCAATAGCTAGGTTATCGGTGCTAATTTTGGTTTGCAGCATTGCAGCGAACTCTTCGATGGCTCAATCACTCGATGACGGAAGCGGGTATGATGTGCGCGACAACATCAAGGGAGCTCTTGCAATTCTGGGAATATCGGCTGCACCAAATGAGTCAGCCAGCGTCCTTTTATTGGACAAAAATGTCCAAAACGGCGATGACTATGACCTTCGAGGCGGTCAAATAGGGGGCGGTTTCAGGGTTTCAGAAGACATTCCGGTTTACCTGGAAGGATATATTGGGTTCACCAATTATGACCCGGAGTTTTTGTTGTCTGGGGTCAGCACCAGCACAAGCATATTGTCCCATTGGACAAGTGTAGCCGCAACCGGCGGAGTGGGTTGGCAATTTGACATTAACGAGAACTGGAAAATTCGTCCGATGGTCAATTTTTCTATTGGCCGGGTTCAGAGTGATAGTTCCGTTGCTGCCCAGGTTATTAGCAGCATTCTGGATGCAGATTTGGATTTTCTGAGTGACGGGGGCATAACGGCGCTGGGATATGGTGGATCCTTAGTTGCCGAATTTAATCGCCGTTGGGCGAATGACTATGAACTCGATCTGCGATTTAGACATACGCACATCATTCTAGAACCGCTGGACACCGATCTTGTAGGTCAGGCCGAGGCGATATCAACCGTTGCCTGGTCCCGGATCAGAGTGCCGACAGGTGTTCGGGTGTTCTCCCAGCCCACGCGTTGGGTTGGCGAAATTTCGGCCTCTTATATCCCAGGCGATCAGGGAATCGTTTTGGACAGTGAGTGGCTTGCCCAGTTGGGCGCCGGGATTGAGCTGGACCTGTCCAAAAACGACTCTGCCTGGGTCGAAGAACTGCGCCTTATGGCTCGTGTTGCGAAAGGCGACAATATTGAAGGTTACTCAGTCGGTGTAGCCATAAAATTCTGAGATCAGGGACCTGACATTCGGAGGATTTCTGAGCTTCCGTTGGATGAAGTTCGGATTTCCTTGAAGTAGTGCCGCCCGCGGTTCGGGAGAGATTGGTACGCTCGGTTTGGACCGGCCTCCCGTAATGAGTCTGAACCGGATTGTCTTGCCACATGTCTGTGGAATGCGCGCTTGAAACAGCCGTTACCAACACCGCAAGGGTGACAATCACCGAAATTGTCCATCTGTACTTCATCAAAAGCCTCCTTCGGTATTACCCGTTTTCCAAGATGGCTTTCAGTTAGGAATGTGATGGGATTGGTGGGAGGAAGTAACATGTTGCTATACAGTAATTTACATTGGCAAACTTGAAGACGTGACGATGCAGGAGAATTGCCGTGCCAGAAAAATTTGACAAAGCGAATATCCTGAAACAGCTGGAACGCATTGTAACATCCGAAGACTTTGATGGCAGCGCGAGGACAAAATCGTTTCTTGAGCACCTTGTTCACCGTGAGCTTGAAGGGCGCGGCGATGAATTAAGGGGAACCGCCCTGGCTATGGATGTTTTTGGACGAGGTGCTGACTTTGATCCCAATGTGGATCCGATTGTCCGTATCGAGGCTGTCAAATTACGCAAAGCGCTGGACTATTATTACCTGACCTCGGGGGCCAATGACCTGGTGTCTATAGCTATCCCCAAGGGGCAATATCGCCCGCAGTTTGAAAAAAATTTTGCTAAGGAAAAAACGCAAGGGAAATCGCTGGTAGACGGTGCTGGATGGCCAATTTTGGGCATCTGTGCCTTTTCCGGATCAGATACGATACGTGCCCGGTTTTTTCGCGATGGTTTTCCCGAGGAACTGGGGCTTGAGCTTGCACGATTTGCCCATATCCGCGTTCTGACGGGGTATGATGACGCGCCTTCGGACGATACTTCGGCGCACTTCATACCGCATTGTGACTATGTTCTGGACGGATCAGTGAGGGACGCCCAATCCAGCCTGCGTCTGATTATGCAACTTAAAAGAGCTAGTGATGGATCAATTTTGTGGTCTGATCGGCGCGATTTTGATCCGGACAACATGGACTGTTTTGATTTTCAGGAACAAGTAGCAAAAAAATGCGCGGTGAAAATAGCCGACGCTTACGGAGTTGTCGCCACGGATGCACTAGAGCGTTTCACAAGTCGCGCAACATCCGGGCAAAGTGCATATCAGGCTTTATTGGCTTTCCATGCTCACCTGCGTACATCCAGATCAGGCAGCTTACAGCAAATGATGAATCTTGCTCGGAATGCCACCGAAAACAATGACTCCGGAGGTTTGGCCCATGCCTTGGTTGCGCTGGGGTATGTGGAGGAAGTTGCGCTCGGCCAAAAACGCCTGAGTGCGGTATTGGAACAAGGGAAGGCCCATGCAGAAAAGGCTGTTGCGCTTGAACCACAATGTCAGGAAGCCTTGTTTGCTGCGGCTATTTACGCGCAGATGGCTGGGGACAGTCCACGGTTTGAGCGCTTGATCGGCGCCGCGATACAGGCCAATCCCAACGGTGCTTTGTTGATCGCATTAGCAGGAGCATGGTTGGCGCTTGTGAGCGACACAAAGTTGGGCGGCCAAATGGTACGGCAGGCTTTGGACATTAATCCACTGTTGCCAATCTGGACGAATATCACCTTGTGCCTCGAGGATGTCGAAAATGGAGATTACGCATCGGCCTCAGAAAAAGTGCGCCTGATTGATGCCCGTGAACATGCAGGTGATTGGCTGTTGATTGCTGCTATTCACGGACTGGCAGGCGAGGCTGAGTTGGCAGACGATGCGCTGTCGAACTTTCCATCCGATCAATTTACGCTCGACGAATATCTTAGCGATCTCCCTTATGCAGCCGGCGTTGTGGATTTAATACGGAGAGGCACAAAGCACTTGGCTTCGGATGAGATGTGATACTAGCGGAATTGGTACTAGGGCCGGACCATTAACGTGCGGGCGTCGTACGATATCCAGAGCTTGGGAACTTAGGAACGGGTTATGAATTCTTCGACTGTTGAAGGTCGGCACGGGTTGGAAAGCCGCGCCATGAATGTGGGAATGGCCGGAAATTTGTTCATGGCTGCGGCTGGGATTGTAGCCGCGTATTATTCCCATTCTCAGGCCATTCTGGTGGACGGGCTGTTTTCACTTATCGGCTTTACTGCTGCCGTTTTCGGAAAACGGGTGGCACGTAATGCGCAAAAGAAACCGGACAAATTTCGCCCCTATGGGTATGCTGGCGATGAAGCGCTGTTTACCACCTTCAGATCGCTGTCTTTGTTAGGATTGGTGGTCTTCGCGATTTCCAACGCCGCCCTGAGCATTGCGGGATACCTGAACGGAGAAGCCCAACCGGAGTTGGTGTTTGCTCCAATGGTTGGGTACTTTGTTGTTGTCGGTCTTACCTGTCTGTTGCTTTGGGGGTTTCACACCCGGTCATGGCTGAAGACCGGAAAGCAAAGTGACGTTCTGCGGCTGGAAAAGAAAGCGGCCGCATTTGACGGCATCATCACCTTTGCTGCTGCAGTTGGACTTTTGGGCATTCATTTCTTCAAAGATGGTTTTCTGGCACCAATTGCGCCTGTCGGGGACTCAATCATAGTGCTTGTTCTATGTGCGACCGTCATCGTGCAATATTTCAGGGACTTTATGTCAGGCGTGCAAGAATTGGCAGGGGCGACTGCGGCACCTCAGCACATTGCTGCGGCACGCAGGGCCGTGCGTAACACATTGCGCTCAGATGGGGGCACACTAATTGATCTGTCCGTATCGAAGCTGGGGCGTGGTTATACTATTATGGTTTACTATGATCCGCAGCATCCGTGCCTGGCCGCGCAGATTGACCAGCTTACGTTGCAACTCCAAACGGATCTTTCGGCTATTTTCGATTCGCTGGATGTTATCGTGGTCGTGTCTCAGCAGGGAAGGGTTTTGGAACCTGCTTGAGCTGGAAGTTTACTGAAAACCGGCATCAAAGTTGGCTTTCAATCGGAAGCCAACCGGACACTTTAGCAACCAGTTTACGCCAGATCCCTGCCGACGGTTCTTGGGGCAATAGCTTGCTGTTCTTTGACGCTGTTTCTTCCCATTGAAGTATTCCGGCGTCACTTATCGACACCTTGTAGGTGTAGATCGGTAGAGCCGCATCTAGTTGTTTTTGGATTTCTTCGGCAAGGCTAGGGCTGCGGATCAACATTCCGATTTCCGAGGCCTGCCGAATGGACCTTGGATCAACATTTGCAGAACCCACAAAAACATAAGCCTCATCTATCAAAGCAATTTTTGTGTGAAGGGTCAGCGGTATTTCCGCGCCCTCATTCGAACGCGATGTACTGGCACGAACCTCAAAGAAGTTTACTCCGGCCAATAACAGGCGTTTACGATACCTTGCATAATGGCCATGGGTGTAGGGATGGTTGGTTGAGGCAAGAGAATTTGTCACTATCGTAACATCAATGCCGTTTCGGACCAGCTTTTCCAAATACTCCGTGCCGTACTCCTCGGGTATAAAGTAAGGGGTCACTACCGTGATACTACTTTTCGCACGTCCCAGGCTGTTATAAAAGGCATCCCCTACCGCAAAAGGCCCGATGCCAGAAGGCGTGCGAAGTTTCTTAGGATCATCGGCCACGATACGCGCGCGACCAAAGTGGACAGGCACCTGACCATTCTCGAGCTTTCTAATATACTCAGAACCCAGCGCCCGTTCATAAATAGAAACTTCTTGGTCCAGAGCGCGTGCTTGAAACTGTTCATATGCTTCGCTCAGAGGCGCAACGTCACCATCGTGTACGATGGCAAATGGCAAGGACCAGGCGTCGTTCCAATATGTGTCAAAAGTCTCGGACAATTTTTGAACAGGATAGCCAGCGACAAAGAGATCGAAATCCGCAAAGTCGTATTGCGTTCCTATGCTGAAATATTCGTCTGCAATGTTTCTGCCGCCGATGATCGCAAAACTGCCGTCCGTGATCGTCACCTTGTTGTGCATTCGGCGGTTTACTCGGGCGAAATCCAACAGGAAATTAACAGCCGCGGTACTGTTCCGGGACAGTGGATTGAAAACGCGAATTTCCACATTTGGATGTGCGTTCAAGGATGCGATCTGATCATCACGTGCTGTCGTGAAAACATCGTCGAACAGCAGCCTGATTTTCACTCCACGTTCTGCCGCGGAATACAGGGCAAGCCACATCAGCGAACCGGCCAAATCGGGCTTGATCAGAAAAGTTTGCAAGTCAATTGAGCTTTCCGCCGTTTCGATCATTCGCAATCGCGCTCCGAGCGCATCATTGCCATCGAACAAAGGTGCCATTGCCATCGACTGTCTGTCGGGACCAGTCAGATCAGACACGATTTGCTGAGCGCGGGTTCCGTCTGCTGGGATGGCACGGGAACTCAACTTCGGTGTATCGAACGGAACATAGGTACAGCTGCCAAAAATTAGCAGCAGACAACATCCAAGGAGAAGTTTTAGTGTAACCCTCATACGTAATACCTGCTAGGCAGTAGCAGCTGCGGCATGAACTTGACGGTGCTTAACCAACTTTTTTGACCCGGAGAAATCAGGCCCGAATGGTTGGAGGAATGCAAGTCTGGTCGCAAACTCAAGGTGTTTTCCGCGATCATCAAACAGCACCCCAAATTAATGTTCAGCACCCACCAGTTTGACCCTTTGAATTGGGTCGGGTCGCGAGGATAGGCTAGGACATCACCATGTCAATTGTTGCGGTTTCGGTTGTGGTTTGGGTTACGGCAGAATGTGAGAAAATGTGGACGGTGGACACAGATGCCTCCGCAACACGGTAGTACCTGAACCAACAGATCATCTTTTCACGTGTGGATTCGGGTTTTGGGAATTGTTTTGATTTGAGGGCAGTTACTTTGTTGAAGCAAACTCAAGGTCAGGCGGATCGCCGATTTTTCTCGACTAGCCAATTGGTCTCAACTATTTCATGTAGAATGGTTTTCACCTTCAGGACAGGATTACGACGTTTGTCTAACTTGGTCATATTCGACAAAGTGAAACGGGCAGCACCAGTCATGATTTTAGTCTTTGTTCTATTCACCATACTTGGAGCTTGTGAACGTGAAAGACCTAAACCGTCAGGCGATCTGAATCCTCAGAGATTGTTGGCCGCCGTAAAGAATGGGGAGGGAATTGACCCGTCGAAATACAAAGGCGACATCGAATTTCTACTGCCCAGTGAAGTCCCTGTCGGCAATGAGGTGTTTAATGTTGCATTTTTCATAGGGTTGAGCCCTGCGACCGAAACCCGCCTACGTGTGACTGCCATGGCTGACCTGAGGGCAATTCAGGCACGGTTCCCGGAACTGGCATCAGGGGTCTATGACGATAGTTGCTCGCGAGAAGTGTCGGTTAAGATCCATGAGACGGAGGCGATCGAAGATCACGTCGAATTGCGCGGATCGATGTTTGTTCGATTTTTTTCCTGTAGCCAGAATGCTTCGGGCGAAGAACGTGGAGGTCTTTGGCTGACGCAAGAAATCGACACCAAAGCCAAGGTCGAGGCTTTCGTCGAAGCACAATGTGTACGCTTTTCTGTCGTTGAGCTTGAATTGGATCCTAGGGGATTTACAGGCTTTATCGCAAAAATGTTTGGAGTAATTGAAGAGGCACGTACAGAAATTCTCGAACAAGCCGAGAACTATTTTGATGCCAACCCAATTTGCCTGACGGTTCCCAAGGAACTGAAGCCGGTGTCACCGAAAGCCACACTCGTCCGAGCGCTTGAAATTGGTGAAGGTGGCATTGGTGCTGAAATTCAGGGGTCGATCGACACGGACGCAACCACACTTGTCAACCTGCTCAGCGTAATGGAGCTGAGCGATATTATTGAGGGACAGCAATGAGGTACACACATTTTGCGGTGTTTCTCTTTGGCAGCATCGGCCTTGTTTCCCATTCCGCCGCACAGCAAGCAGAATTTGACATAGAGGACACTCTGGTCGTCGGCGCAACAGAGATTGATTACGGTCTCAACCTGATTATGACGGCGGTTTCACCAACTCGTGTTGGTGTCGAAGCCGTGCTTGACTTTAGCGATCTGCAGACCCGATTGCCTGACCTGCTAGCTGAAGAGCCGATCCTGGACTCTTGCGGCAGCCGAACCGACCTCAGTGAGTTTGTGGTTGAGGCACAAGGCGAAATTGTCTCTCTCAGTGGGAAACTTGATACTCAGTTCTTTGAATGCACCAAAACAAGGGAGAACGTCTTTGCGCGTGGCGATCCGACAGATAGGTGGATTTTTGGTTTCTCGGCTTCAGCTACAGCTCGGTTTAGCGACAAGTGTGTCACATACGAGCTTGTAGACGCAGTTGTTCAACCCCTTGAGCAATTGCGGGATATTGAGGGGTTCGTCGAAGATGTCGAGGCACTGCGAGCTATTTTGTTGGAAGTCGCCGGGCGCTTTTTAAGCGAACGACCTTTTTGCCCGGCTTTTCCCGAGGAGTTCGAGCCTTTGGATCCGGTGTATGAATCCGGCGGTCCACGTGAAATAGGAGATGGCGGTTTAGGAGCCTATCTTAAGGGATCCATTGATACCAGCACTGCTACAATCATAGGAATACTGCACGTGCTACAAGAGGAAGGCGTTATTCCAGGCCCTCCGTAACTCATATCGTGTTCGCTAAGAATATGTATTGTCTTCAAACCACTAACGATAACCGCAGTTAGCCACTATCGCTCATTCAGCCCTATCCAACGGGGATACATCACGAACACTCAATCAAAGAAAATCGCTGGTTCGAGCTATCTCTCTACAACAGAATTGTGGAAAAATTCTTTCATAGTAAGGTATTGATAAGTTGATGCACTTCGCCCCTAATCTGAAGGACCAGTCAACGCGATAGGAATTCCTGCAGTAGGCGTGCCATTGATTGCGAAGATGGACTGAACCCGTGTGAGCGAATACATGACGCAATTCAATCTCTGGAATGTGGCCAGAACAACGGCTTCAATAGTAGCTTCCGTTTTGTCTTTTGCGTTGCTTTCGTCTTTGTTTATTGAGGAGGCACGAGCACAACAATTGGATCATTTGGATCCGTATCAGCACTCAATTTCTATTTCGAGTGATCCAAGTGTACACGAAAAAGTACTCGCTCGGCATTTGGTTGCGTTGGGCGTAGAAGATCTTACAGAAATTGCCGACATTTGGCAGCGCCGCGTCCAAACTAATCTGGCTAGAATAGCCGAGGGTGTAACACGATTGGAAACCGTGGCAGATGATCAAGTCCCTGAACTTGTTGCAGAAATCAAAGCGGTAAACCAAGAGAATATAGGTTACTTTCAAAATTACATGATCGTGGTTTACGCTTTGGCCCGCAAAGGTGGACCAGAAGAAGAAGTGAAAAAACACGAGGACTTCATCTGGGGCTTCATAGGTGAACTTATGCTGTCGTACCAATGGATCACAATCGCACATCTATCTTGGGACTGGGTGCGATCTGGGAAAGGCGGGCTTAGGGCGCTAAGCGGTTTATTTCAAGCGATTTTAGTTCTGATCGCGGCTTTTATTCTCGGGAGCATCCTAAAAAGAGTATCTGGCAGATGGCTCCGGAATCGAGATGATGAAAATGAAGTTGCGGCAGTCGTAGTGCCGAATATTATTCGCTGGGCCGTTTTACTACTTGGATTTCTTTTAGCCCTGTGGGGCCTAGGCGTAAATATAGGTATCACAACTGCCGTTATCGGTGGCTTTGGATTTCTGATTGCCTTTATGATGCAGAATCTTTTTCAAAGTGTGATTGGTGGTTTTCTGCTTCAAGCAACTAACCCCTATTCAAAGGGAGATGTTATTTCAATTAATCAGATCATGGGAACAGTTATCGACGTAAATGTGATTTCGACAAAGCTCAGAACTTTTGACAATCGCCTAGTTCAGATTCCAAATCAGACCATCTGGCAGGGGTCTATGGAAAACCTTACCAAGTACCGTGTGCGGCGCGTCGATCTTGTGTTTGGGATCGGTTATAAGGATGACATAGAAAGCGCAAAAGCGGTCCTTAACGAGATGGTGGTAGAAGATGAACGTTGCCTCAGAAACCCGGAAACCCGGATTTTTGTCGGTGAATTGGGGCCTTCATCCGTGAACGTTTTTTGCCGGCCATGGGTGAGAACCGATGACTACTGGGATGTACTTTGGGATCTGACAGAGATTGGAAAGACACGCTTACAGAACAAGGGCATCTTTATCGCATATCCGCAGATGGATGTGCATGTTCACACCGGAGATGAATCTCCGTCTGCTGATTGAACGAAACCCTTAATGGGCTTCTCGTGTCCAATTTCAAACCAACCCGGACCCGGTCAAAAAGTACTTAATCGCGTCAACGATGTAAGCACACCCTAATATTCCAAACAGAAGTGGTACAAGCCAAGACGCGGTAATGCTGATGAATCGGTTGAATGACTTCAGCCTTTCAACGATTGAGCCCCCCATTAGTTTGTAAGCCAGCGGAGCCAACAGAAATGGAATGGCGAAGGCGATATTGTAGAGCAGCAATCCGGCAAGCTTGGACTGAACGCTAAAACGATACATTTCATTGATGAAACCAAAGTAAGGAACCGCGAACGGTATCCCAACCAAGCAGATGCTTGCGCCCATGACGAATGACGGCAGAACTCCATCTTTCTGCCGGATGGCTTCAGACTTGCCCGATTGCTTTTTCATTGAAGCATTTATGCTTAACGTAAATGCAAGTGTAAGAAAGACTATTCCCAGTAGAAACCCAATTACAAAGTAAATTGGTATCGGATTCACGAATGTATCAATGACAAAGTCTACCACCGGAGCAATGAACTCTGCCAACCCGTAAACTATCAAAACTCCAACCAAAAAATATGCAGCCGTATGCCCTAGTATCAGTGCAAGACTGCTTGCAATCGGCTTCGCGCCGGTTAACGCGATAGCAGTCGCTGCCAAAAGGACTGGGCTGACCACGTCAACAAGCAGTATAGGTATTGCAATGATCCATATATCATTCATCTAATAGCGCCTTTTGGTTTTATCGTAGCAGCGCCGCAACCGTCATTTATTGGTTATGAGTCCTGACCCTAGTGTTGAGCTTTCAGGGCCAACAAGCATCATTCGTACACCGTGTTCTTTCTGCGCTCGAAGAGGGAAAGAATATGTGCCGCAATCACCATTACCAGCCAAATCAAAGACGAGCTGATATTTTCGGCAGCGGCAAGTGGCAAAACCGCAAACCCAAATAATATTGAAACGAGATCACTTGCCTGCCAGCCATCGGAAAGGAGGTCAGGCAACAATCCAAAAAAGCTGCCGAACGCGCCTGCAATGAATGTTGACAAAAGTCCGCCAACCAATGCTGTGACCCATCCTCCAACGCCTGAACGACCAAACATTGGAGCGAGCAGAAACCCCATGAAGGCCCCACCTATGGTCATTGCGATAACATAGCGTATCACAAGCCCGAAGTTCTGTTTTGCCCAATCGTCACCCAACCCGCCGGGAAGGTCGCGAGAAAGGAAGAGCAGGAATAAACTGGCCCCAATCACGGCCATTACCAATGTTGTTGCTCGTCGTGGTGCTTTTTTTGGGGATTTTGCGACTGTCATTCAATCGGTCCAATTCGAGTGGGATTTTGAAGGGCGCGAAGGGAAGCGGCTCTGTGGTACGGTATTTTCGCAGATACTGGTCAAGCGTATCAATGTACTTGTTAGATCATACGATAAAACGCGAGCGCGAGGCTAATGGACGGGCAGGGGAAATGTATCCTTGCATAACAACCTGGAACTGTAGCGCACATATGTCGCTGTGAAATGCTCAGGCGCTGCTCAATCGTTTCAAACGGAAACAGTTGACGACCGTGGCGAGCAAGTCACCGCCTATTAACAAATAAACAAATATGACTATGATCGCCTTACATAGGCGGCGGGGTGCTCCATTATGAAGTGGTTTTGGAATGTTCTCACATCTACAAAATCAGTATGTGTATTTTTTCCTGTTTCGACACATGTTTCGGCAGTCCTCGGCACTCTGACATTCATTGCAGTTTCGATTATCGGCGGCACGGCAGCGGCTCAATTTCCAATTGCAGGAAATTACGGGCTGGGTGCCGGACTGGGACAAACCTCTGCTGTTTTGCCACCCCAGGGAACCAGGGTGATCGAAAACGGGTGGATCAACTACGACATCCAACGATATGTCGATGATGACGGAAATGACATCGGTGCATCGACGCCAACAGTCAACGCGGCCCGGTTGACTTTCAGATATGTTTTTCGGGAAGTCAGGATACTGGGTGCCGATTATGGGGCAGGCGTCGTCCTGACATACAGAGATCAGGTATTACGGCCTGAACCTGGATCAGGGACAGATTATCATCTGGGAGACACAGTTATCACACCGATCGCGCTGGGGTGGCATCACAATAACTGGCACTTTCAAACGTCCTACACCTTTTGGGCCCCAACCGGAGAATTTGAAGCGGGTGGAAGCACCAACACCGGCAAGGGTCTGTGGAGCCACATGCTGTTCGTAGGATCAACATGGAAGCAGGATGCAAGCCTGCCTTGGGCGGCAACGTTTCAGGCACGTTACGAAACGTTCGGACGCCAGAAAATCACCGATATTCGCCCAGGTGACGTCCTGTCATTGGAGTTTGCTTTCGGAAAAGAAATCGCCCGGGGCTTCAATCTGGGGCTTTTAGCAGCAAGGTCATTCCAGGTTTCAAGGCAAAGCGGGACGCCCGGAGGTAATCCCTCAAAATATGAGATCAATCTGGTCGGAGCCGAAGGTGTTTGGAAACCCAAGGCCTTCCCAGGTGCTCAATTCGCTTTGCGCATAGGGAAGGAATTTGACAACCGAAACACGACGGAAGGCTTCGCGACCCTGCTGTCGCTTGCCTACGCATTTTAACCGGTGTGATGGGGTCATTTGGTAATACGTTTACCTTCATGGGCAAAATGAGATTAGATCGTGCCTGCGCGGTGACTTTGGCTATGGGTGTAGGCTCTGCAGCGACAACGCAAAGCACTGATCCAGATGCCTCAGAAGCCGCGGCACGCGCAGCATTGTCAGTTTTGAGTATTGCTGCCACGCCAAACGAAACAATGACCTCTTTTTCTTTTCTGAGGGCGACTGGCGACACAAAAAGCCTTAGATCAACCCAGCTCCGAGGCGGGTATCACCCACTCGAAAATGGCCTATATCTTGAAGGGCTTGTGGCTTATCAGAAATACAACCCGGTGCTTTTCTTTCCAGAAATTGCACCTGGTGTCGATGTAGACGTAACCTGGGCAAGCGTGGCGGCAACCTTCGGTGTAGGCTGGGAATTTCCGTTAAAAAATGACTGGCGCATTCGTCCGGTCGGGCATGTATCACTCGGCCACGTTACGGCTGATGCTTCAATTATCGACTTCCCGTTGCTTCCAGTCAATTCGGGGTCTGCGGATTCAGTTGACGGAAACCTGAATGCACTGGGCCTAGGGGCATCTGTCGCCGTATTCAAGGAAGCACAAATTGGCCTTTGGCAGGCAGAATACCGATTGCGCCAAACGTTTCTGGAGTTTCACCCAATTGACGAACCACAGGCCGGTGGGGCCAAGGCCAGCTCCAACCAAACGACGCTATTTTCTCGCCATCGCTATCCTTTGAAGGATGTCAGGTTCTTCAACTTGGCCACTCTCCTCGTTCTGGACGCTGGGCTGGTATATTATCATGGGGATGCCGCAAAGGTTCTGGACACTGATTGGTTGGCAACTGCCGGCGTCGGCATCGAGATTGACACAAGCCGAGCTGGTATTCCATCGGTGCAAGCCGGGCGGATCATGCTGAATGGTGTAATCGCCGAGGATTTTGACGGATTTTCCATAGGCTTGGGCCTCAGGTTTTAGCGTCGCGCTCAACTTCGAGCTAAAGATAATGTTCGGACGTAAGATTCCCTGATGGAATCCAAATCTATAAATCTTGTAAATTTTTTGCGATTTACCTCAGCTTGGCAGATAAAACGAAAATTTTGGCTCATTTTCAAATGAGGAACCGGATCGCCACCTCCAATATTGGATCACAGTACCTTTTAAGGTGCGTTGCCAATTGCAGATACAAAGTCGGAGCGTCAGTCATGAAGACCGAAGCGATCAGTGCCGTTGAAGTAATCAGCATGCATTTGAACAGACATTATGAAGCCGACCAACGCGCAGATGCCGTGGTCGAAATGCTTCTTGAAAATGAAATCTCCAGCTGGGACTTTTGGCCCTTGTTGCAAATCTTGTGGGGTGGGTTTGAAAAAATCGACCACACTATGTTTGTTCACGCTATGGGAGCAGAAAAACGTAAATCAAGTTGGGCTCCTACCGCTGAGTGGCGCCTGCTTCCCAGGGAAATTTCGATATTTCGCGGGCAAAGTCTTGGTAAAGAAGTTGGACTATCTTGGACAACCAGCTTTGACGCTGCATTGGATTATGCGACCAGGTTTGGTTGTCTTACAAACAAAACTCCGGTCATTCTCGAAACCAAAATTTCAAAACATGCAGTGGCTCTCGTCATCGATGATTGCGACCAGAACGAATTTGTTTTGTGGAAAGCACCGCAGATTTCAGACTGCGCGATCACCCCGGTTCCGTCGATTCACTAACCTGTAAGGGGTGCGCCCCAATCGTGCCCCGACAACTAATGTAGACGGCAATACAGGGCCTTTCAGGTTTTTTGCAGTTGAAACTGCCGCGGTGTTAAACCTGTCCAGCGCTTGAAGGCAGTTGAGAATGCCGCCTGTCCCGCAAAGTCCAGATAAAACGCAATCTCACCTATTGTGAAGCCGTCTTTCAGATATGTTTGGGCAAGATCGCACCGGATGTCATCGACAATTTGGCGAAATTTCAAACCTTGCTCGCTTAGACGCCGCGATAGTGATCGCGAGCTGAGCCCCAGATCGGTTGCTACCTGTTGTAGATTTGGAATCCGCCCCGGCAGTTCGTTCAGCAATAGGGCTTCGACCCTATTGCGGATGCCCGACTTTCGGCCCACCCTCTCTTTCAACAGGTTGTCCCCGTAATCAGTTAGATGCTTTTTAAGAGCCGGGTCGTAGCTTGGAATTGGCAGATCGAGAGATGAAAGCGGTAAGATAACTTCTGTTCTTTCGGAGCCAAAGGAAATGGCGCAGCCAGCGGCTTTTTGTATTTCGGGCCCTGCGGATTTGACTACATGCTGAAACCGAACCTCTAATGGGTAGAGTTGGGTTTTTGTGATAATGCGCACCAGAGAGATCGCCGAGAAGATAAGAAACTCGGTCCTCCTGTGAAATTTAGTGAGACCTCCGTCAACGATTTGCAACTGAAGGGAGGCATGATTTCCCGATACAACAAGGGAATAGCCAATTGTGTCATCAATCAAAGCGCCATAATATGATGCATTTTCAATCGCTTCTCTTAGATTTTGTGAATACTTTAAGATGTACCAAACGATGTCTCGCGGTGAATTGAAATCCAATCCGGCGATCGTAGCAAAGGCTGGCATCTTTAGGTGATCGCAAGCCAGGCGGACAAACTGACCTTCTTTGTAAGGGTCAATGAGTTTCGAAGGCTCACTCAGATCGCTGCGCGTCAAACCGGAGTCCTGTAAAGCGTTTTTAAAGGCACGGGCATCTGACAGCCGTTCCTCGAACATCCTGGCAAAATGCCGTAGCCATGCGTTATCGACGCCCATGAGCATTTCCCTTTAAGTGCGCAGCGGTCCTGATGCGGGATAATACTCGATTGTTTGTGGGCGGCAATTCGTGTGCCACTTGACGACGCTCTTACATTGCTAAACCCCGGCTAATACATTTCTTGCGATTTGCCGGGGCCAGGTTGTGCAGGGCTGAGCGTCAGAAGCGGTAGTTGACCCCAAACGTAGCAGTTGCCGTTTCCAGGTCGAACTCACCATCGGAATTGTCAAACCTTTCTTGTGTGATCTCACCAAATATCGAAACGCCGTCAGATAATCGGTGTTCCAGTCCGGCACCAATTGAAGAACCCCAACGGTCATTAACGTCTCCGCCCCAGACGTATGCGGGCCCGGCGGTCACGTAGGCAAAGGTGTTGCCAAAGGCATATCCTCCACGCAGCCTGATACGCGTGAGTGTGTCTGGATCGCCGCAATCACAGGCGAAGTTTAGATGGTTGGCGTCGATTGCGATGCCCCCCACCCAGTTTGAGGCTTCCCAATCTCGCCCGAGTTGAAATCCGATAAGACCATTGTCATGGCTTAAGCCATTTTCAAGCTCTCCATAGCCGAACTTCATGCCGATGTAGCTGTTGTTCCAATCGGCGGCCATGGCCGGCGCGGCGAATGCTGCAAGAATAATTGTCAAAATTGCAGCTGGTATGCGGTGTTTATGATTGTATTTTGCGGACATCGGTTTGCCTCACTGAACAGTATGGTTGAAAGGGGAAGAAGACGAGTTTGCGTACAAAGGAAAGACAAGATGCTGATCCTTCGATGCTTCCAACTTCCGTTTTTCTACCGAACGCTCTCTTTTTACCTGCTCCACCGCGTCATCAAGTTGCGACGGTTCTGAACTGGTGAGGTCCAGTAGATAATCCGATATTTCCGGGAGCACCTTGTACCAGCTGGGGTATTCCAACGAGAATTGTGCGAAAATACTCATCGTGAACTTGAACAGTCGCTCAGAGCTGAGTTCGCGGGATTCACGCGCAGCCCAAAGCAGGGTTTCCTTCATTGCGTTTTCGAAGGCGACTTGCGCAGTAAAAGTACCGTTAAGTTCGATACGGATTTGATATTCGCGCGCCCGCTTCAATTCTGCGGCCCGCATAACCAGATTTTGAGCTGCTGCGGTTGTTGAGGGATGGAGAGCCCGCAGCGTAACAAGTTTCTTGTAGTTGGACATCTGATTGCTCCACTCTTCGTTTCTGCAATTCAGATATCGGTACAGAGTGGAGCAATTAGCAGGTAATTTACGGTATTATAACAGTTTGAAGAGACGCTAATAGATTGTTAAATATGGCTTTTATCATTCCTGCGAGTCAGGATCGCTTAACTGTTTCAATCGGTGACTCTCCAAAGAACCGACGATAGGCAACAGATGTTCGGCCAAAGTGATTGAAACCTGCTTCCCCAACAAGTTTAGACACGACACCTTTCTCATATGGCGTATTTAGAAGCAGCGATCTGAGGCGATGCAATCGAATAAGTGTCTGAAATTTACCCGGACCAAGCCCTATCTGTTTTTCGAACGCAGCGTATAGCGACCGCCTGGGCACCCCAAGCAAGCGACAAAGTTCCTGAATAGTTATTCCGGCATTGTTATCGTCCATCAGAAGCGCTTCCGCGGCAGTGACGATTTTCCAATGGCCATGATCCGATTTGCTGAAAACCTCTTCACGACCCGAACAGAAAAGGGCATCGCCCATCAGGCGTTCAAGCTCTTGGGCAAGCGCATTGAACACAGGATTTGGATTGGTTGCGGATTTCGACTGACCCAGGATCAAGCAAGTTTCCAAAGAGCGTATATAGCTGTTCAGGGCGTCAGATTTTGTCAGCCGAATGGGCGCACCAAATTCTGTCCACCCTCGGTGTTCGGCAACTGCCCGAGGTACCTCCAACACATAGATTTGTGTCCCAGCCTCGACCACGTAATCAAATTCTGTTGGCCTCAGGCCCTGCCAGCAAACAATAAATGGGGTTTGGTACAAAAGCCCCTGAAAACGGACTGGATCACCGTGTGGGAGAACAAGACCATAGTAGATTGTGCCGCGGTACTGAATTTCTTGGTACCGCATGCGTGTGAAAATAGTCTCAATATGTATGCCCACTTCTGCAAACATTGCGCTTTGCCAGGTCATTCGTGGTCCCGCAGGGCAAAGCGCGGTCGCGTTGAACTCCACGTCATTATAGACAGGCAACTCTTCAATCGAGCGGATCTCGGCGCTCTGGTACATGACACCTCTGACTGTTCATCCCATTCCTGCGAGATGAATTCTAATATTCATAATAGTTTGCACAAATCGGATAGCCAACTTTAAACTCTGACTGCACTGTTGATCGCAAATATCTGAATACCCGTTTCAATTTTTCGGAGTTACTCATGAATAAGCTATCGTGTTCGATTGCCGCGCTACTGGTTTCAACAACAGCTCTCTATGCACAGGCCGCCGATCTGGTCTTTACCAATGCCTCTGTTCTTACCATGAACGACGATGCGCCGACCGCGCAGGCCGTTGCGGTCACGGGGAACCAGATAAGCTACGTTGGCGATGCCGCAGGGGCGGAGGCGCTGATTGGTGATAACACCGAAGTTCTCGACTTGGGCGGGGATACCCTGTTGCCGGGGTTTGTGTCGGGACACGATCACATCGTTGCGTCAGGATGGACATCGCGCGGTGTCAGTCTGTTTGGAATTGAAACGCTTGAAGAGGCCTTGGCGGCCATCAAGGAGTATGCCGATGCAAACCCCGACGAAGAGTTGATCCTTGGCTATGGGTTCAATCAAGTGGCTTATGGCGGGTGGCCCACGAAAGAAGATCTGGATTCGGTGGTTTCTGACCGTCCGGCCTTTATCCTCGACTTCACAATCCACGACGTTTGGATGAACTCCAAAGCTTTCGAAGCGGGTCAGGTCAGCCCCGACGAAGAGGATCAGGTGCCGGGCGTAATGTTCTGGCAGCGCGACGCCGAAGGCAACCAGACGGGAATCGGCATTGAGTTCCAGTGGGCTGCGGCATTTAGAAATGCAGGCGCTTGGGACCCGGCAGGTGAAATTCCTGACATTCAGAAAAACCTCTACGATCAGGCCGTTAAAACCGGAATCACAGCGGTACACGTGCCTCTGATGGCTATGCCGACAGTTACCGATCTGTCTCTTGTGAAAGATGACGAGAAACTCGCACTGGCCCACCTACACGAACTTGAAAAGAACGGTGAGCTAACGATCCGCACTTTTGTTGCAACTGGATTCAAGGACCCGACTGCCACTGCTGACGAAATCGTGGAACACACACTCGAATTACGAGAGCAATACAACAGCGACATGCTGCGCATCTGGGGCATTAAAATCCATCCGGAAGGGAACTGGAGTTCAAAAACCGCCTGGATGCTGGACGATTATGCCGATGGGTCCGCAACGCGCGGTGCGGCTGCCATTGAAGGCCCAATGATAACTTCGGTCTACCTGCAGGCCAATCAGAACGGACTTCCGGTGGGCACTCACGTCGATGGATCACAAACAGTGCGCAACACGGTGGAAGCAATCATGACCGCGCGCGGAGCTGGCTATGACGTTCCGAACAACCTTTTGCACCACTATTTCTGGGTATCTGATCAGGACCATGAGACTGTTATCGAAAACGAGATCATGGTGAACACGACCCCACTTTTCCACGTTGACTGGGAAGCACAGGATGTAAACGCGTTGGACTTGTTGGGGCGCGCTAAGGTCGAGGCGATTTTTGCCCGCTATTCCTCGCTGATGGCATTGGGGCACAACGTGTCGATTTCTTCGGATGTGCCATCCGCGCCGATTGATCTGATCGGTCCGCTCCTCAATGTTGAGATCGCGATGACCTTGCAGGACCCGCTAAATCCGGACAGCAAGCCGTTCCCGTTGTCTCGCAAACCGGCCTCATTGGAAGAGTCGCTGAAAGCGGTCACGATCTATCCTGCGGCTCAGCAAGCGATGGAGGACAAAATAGGCTCCATCGAGGTGGGAAAATATGCCGACCTCGTCGTTCTCGATCAGGACATCACCGCAGTCGAACCACGCGAAATCTCGAACATCAAAGTGTTAGGCACGCTTATGGATGGGTGGTTCACGCATCGGGACGGCATCTGACAATGTAATGGCGGTCAGCGTGTCATTGTTGCGCTGGCCGCTCCTACGGACTTTCTGAATTGGGCTCACTTGGTGGAATTACGGACGTTCCTGAGCTGTTGGGATGTATCAATCGGAATTCAGATCATCAGAAAAAACCCGTACTAATGAATGGAGGCTGAGTTGAACTTTCGACCCCACATCACGGTCTTGGGGCTGATCGCAACTCTGGCGACAGCAACTGCTGCGTTCGCGGAAGAAGTGGCTTTTATTGCGATCCTGAAAGTGACTGATGAAAACGCACAGGCCTTCGATACCCTTGCCAAGGAAATGGTCGCGGCGTCTGCCACAGATGATGGGCTTTTAGTTTATGAGTTCGCCCGGGTTGGTGAAACGGTATATGGCTATGAGCGCTACGTTGATGCCGCGGCCCACGCACGACACGAGACACTTATCGAACCGTTTCTACCAAAATTGGTGGAACTTGCGCAGTTTGAACGGATTGTTACCCTTTCACCACTCTCAGATGGCCATCAAGAGCTTTTTGAAAGCATTGGTGCAGAGATTGGCCAACCCATTGCAGGTGTAGCACAGGACCGTCCCCAATAGCCCTAAGCTTTAGGACGTAGATCAAGGAAACACTAAGATAAATCAAAAGGGATTGTTCATGACAAATCGGGTTTTCATCGTCGCCACGTTCCTGGCCGGAGTTCTGCTTGCGCATCCGGATCATGTATTCGCCTGTGACGCAGCGTGTCAGGCCGCGCGAAAGGCGGCAAACCCGCTGGCGGATACGAAGGCTTTGATAACGGACAACACAATCGCATTCAGGACCGGAACAAATGACGACGACAGTTATAACTTTCAGCTACAGCCGGTTTACTCGGTTCCATTGGAGAATGCCTCGCTTGTGCTGCGGGGGATCATTCCCATTCAGGGCGTTCAACCAGGTGCGGTGCTGCCGCCCAGTATAGTCGACCCTTCTCCTGACGACGATCTGACCTGGGGCATCGGCGATTCAACAGTGCAGGCGTTTTATGCACCGACGCCAGGAGCAAGCGGGATTGCATTGGGATATGGGTTACAGGTTTCCATGCCGACCCACACGGATGACGCACTGGCCGGTGCAGGTTGGGGTGCTGGACCTGCGTTCGTGGTATTCGGGCAGGCAGGGGAACTTTCTTGGGGTGCCGTCGTCGCCCATATGTGGGGTGAAGACGATTTCAGCGTAAGTATCCTTCAACCCATTCTGAACTATGGGCTGGGTGAGGGTTGGTACGTTGGGTACAATAATGTCATCTCCTACAACTGGAATGCCCCGGGAAATGACGAAGCATGGGCCGTTCCGCTGGGTTTGACTGCGGGCAAGACCTCGATCATCAACGAAGCCAAAGGAACGGCTATGGATGTGAGCTTGGGATACTATGTTCTAGAGCGTAGACCTGAAGGCGGTCCGAACAGGCAAGTCAAAATTGGCCTTTCATTCTTTTTCTGATTGGCTGCAGAAATGCTGGAACTGAATACGGATCAGAGACCAAAGCGATAAAGCGGACAAAGCTGCAATTTGTGGTTTGCCCAAAGATATGAAGGGCCGGCTCGCATTAATGCATGGTGAAGAAACGATGACTGTATGTAACCGGAACGCTGACATGATACGCACCGTACTTACCCTTTTTGCATGCCTTTCAATTACGATATGCCCTCAGATCAGCCTAGCGGAATTTGCTCAGAATACGCCTGAATCTTCAGTTGGACGCGCCCCTTCGGGGGCTCCAAGGATCAATCTCGATACACGCGCAATTGATGCCTCGGCATTCTCGGGTGTTTCTGGCTTAAGCGAAACTACTCAGAAACACTTGGCCGTAAGTTGGAAAGAACTTTTACCTCCGCTTACATCGCTTGAAACTCCGTTCGCATCACTGTCGGCACCACAACTGGAAGCCATGCGAACACATGTGCGCTGGCAGACGTCCAGCGCACATAAGCGTTCAGATGAGACCTTTATTGCGGAACACGATGCAGCAACCGCCCTTCTCGCAAAACACAAGATTGATGTGGAAAACCTCATGCGAGAGCGCCGAAAGATCATTGCCCAAAACAACGTAAATGGTCGCGGCCCGAACCCTCATATTCTTGGCAAGACGATAATGATCCCAGGTTACATTGTCCCACTCACGCTCGAAGGCGGTATGGTTACCGAGTTTCTTCTTGTGCCGGTTGCCGGATCTTGCGTTCACACGCCTTCACCGCCCCCAAATCAGATCATTCATGTCGCTTATTCGAAGGGTGTCGAGTTCAGATCAATTTTTGACGCGTTTTGGGTCGAAGGTGAGATAAACGCACAAGAACGGCTTAGTGATGTTTCTTTTTATGATGGTGCAGCGATAGTGGTTTCCAACTACAGCCTCGATGCACGTGCCGTTCTTCAGTTCGATGGCTAAGTATTGGACATCTGCGAAGGGTTTGAGGAAGTTACTGCTGAACCGTTCAGTCAACTGTGAGCGATACCTGAACTGCGACTCCTATTGACGAGCAGGGTAGGGTGGTCGGCCCATTTCCTCCATCATCTTTTCCCTGAACACCTCGGCGGGTGTCTTCCATCCCAGACATTTTCTGGGCGTCGCGTTGAGGCGGTCACAGATCATTTTCAATTCATGATCTGAGACCGCCGTGATGTCGCGTTTACGGGGAAGCCAGCGCCTGACCCTGCGATTGGTGTTTTCGACAGTTCCTTTTTGCCATGGAGAAGATGGGTCGCAGAACCACGTTTGCGTTCCGATCTCGGCTTGAAGGTGCGGCCAACTGACGAATTCGGTTCCGCGGTCGAAGGTGATCGATTTGCGCGCCAGGTAGGGCAGGTCGCGCACCGCCTTCATGATCTTGCCCATCACCGGCTTCGTGCGCTTGTTCGGGTTATTCAGCAGCACCGTGAACCGGCTGACGCGTTCGACCAGTGACGTGACATTTGACTGGCCAAGGCTCTGTTTGAACAGCATCAAATCTCCCTCCCAGTAACCAAACTGACGTCGATGCGCCACGTCATCCGGGCGAAACAGAATGCTAACGTCCCGATCAAATTTAGGCGGAAAACGCTTTCTGGCCCGACGCGGCCGGCGGTACATTCTGTGCTCGGGCAGATACCACCAGAGCTCGTCGGCCATGCCTTCTCTGGAATAAATATAGCGATAGATCGTTTCCTGACACACGCGTAGCCTTGCGCCTTCATAGATCATTCGGTTGCCGATCTGCTCAGGCGTCCAGCCATTCTTTAGCCGCTCGACGACACGCTTGCGCAACTCAGGGTGTCGGATCAGTTTACGTTGCCGGGCGCGCCGATCCGCAGCTTTCCGATGCGCAGACGCGCCGTAGTAGCCATCACATTTCGGCAGACAAGGATCCGAGAAGAAGTTCCGCTTGATCTCTCGATGGATGGTGGCTTTCGAGCGCTTTAACACACGTGCCATCTCTCGAACCGGAACCTTCGCGTGCCTCCAGCGCTCAATTCTACGACGTTCTTCGATGCTGAGTTGCGAATACACTGTGCCCATGCCATGATCCCCTCATTAGATAACCCATTGGTTTCTAATAGGAGTCGCACTTGGAAATAGCGCGCACCGCCACACAAACCAAAAACGCAGAAGCTAAATTATGTTAAATTAGCTACCAGATCCGCTGATACCAGCAACACGTTGTTTTAATCTGAATGATTTACCCTGTGCATGTGATTTTAGGAACATTTCTCATGCACTACATTGAACCATCCCGCTCCCAAACCGATGCCACTCTAGTAGACAAGTTGAGCTTCTACCGTGGAGCGCATGAATCTACTAGACGTGCTCTATCCAGCACGACTTGGCCATCAATCGATTTTTTCGACTTTCAAATGCGGCTTGCCGACAAGGTTTTGGCAGCTGATGAACATCTTGTACTGGGTGCTCATACATTGGATGCGGCAGAACAATCAAAGATCACTGATCCTGTAGAATTACAGCGCGCTTTGACGTTGGCTTTGTCTGGGCCTACCCAAAGTCTCTGGATTGAATCTGAATTTGGACTTCGGTTCGAAGCTCTTCACAAAGTAATCGAACAAATTGGCCTACTACCAAATTATTATGGTCCGAACCCATCGCGCATCGGATTGCTCGCCAGCAAAGAAAAGGATCATAAGATCTTACTTCGAGCGGTTTGGTATGACGAGGAGACAAAGTATGTATCGACTTTGGACCAAGACAGTTCAATCAATGACAAAGCATACCAAGAGCTGATGTACGTACATTCATTTCCAGCAGCCATGAGAATCGACGTTTCCGAAAATATGAGAAGCACATACAACGCAGATTTGCCCTTCACGAAGGATTTGGCCTGTTTCGCTAATTTTGTTGCTCCACGTCGATCCTCGAGCATTCTGGGGCCGGTTTAAAAGACCCCACCCCCACCTCGCACATCCCGTATTTAACCCTTTGTTAGGGCTTATTTTTTTCCTTGATTTCCAAGATTCTGATCCCTTATTCGGTATCCAGTCGGCGGCCAGAGCACCGGCAGGCGCCGCAACCGGCAATCAAAAGCACAGCGTTATCTGTGGCAAAAACGAACGGAAAAAACATGAAAAACATCAAGGTCACGAGCAGACCTACCGAAGAAACCATCTGCGCCCTCAACAGCAAGATCGAGAACCTATCGGCCCAAAAGGCCAATGCGCTTGAGAAGACCAAAGCGTCGGATTTGGAAGCACAGATCAAGAGTTTGAGTTTGGAACGCATGGACACCGAACGCGCTTTACTGCGGCCCCTCGCTGATCGCCTGGACAATATCAATGGGAACGCTGTCATGTACACAGTTTCAGAGCACGATGTTCTTGCTCTGGCCCGCGAAACGGAATTCCTGCTGGACGAAAAAGGTGTTTCGAAGAAGAACCGGGTTGGGACCGAGATCGAGTTTCGCCCTGGCGGCAAGCAAGCGTCCAAAAGCTATGCGCGCAAGGCTGGCGCCAGCATCACCACGCGCGTGAAACTACGCCGCGTCGCTGACGGATGGCGATTGATTGAAGCGCGTCGTGATCAGTGTTTCGTCAATCAAACCGATTTCAAGGTTGTCCAGGTCACGCCGGCTGCACATGACGATATTGTTCGGACAGCAACCAGCGGAATATCTGTGCGGAAAGATTCCGCCAAAACCTGAACGACTTGAGCCGACAGCGCTGGGACCAGTCCTGTCAATTTTCTGATTAGGGTCTGGATCCAGCCGCTCGGCAACAACCTCTAAATTCAGCACCGACCTGAACTGCTGTCTCTATAGATGGCGACTGGAAAGGTGTGTCTATTGGAACTCTCTATATGACATTGAAAAACTACGCGTCCCTCCACCCGATCAGCCAGGACTTGATGCTGGAAACAGACAAGGTCAATCAGATCCAACTCAAAACCCTGGTCCTTGTTCATCCGGGCAGTTTGTTTGGCAGCGCAGATTTTAATCTTGGGTACTGCGCTGACAGGCACAGGGACAAAATACGAGAGCAGCTTCTGACGCACACGGGAAACCTGATCGTTATCGACGGTTTTCTGTCGGATGAAATCGACGAAGACTTCGATGACGCAATCGACACCGGCCTGGTGAACGCGTATCGAACGGCCGGTTACTACAGCCAACTGAATCTGGCGACCGGACTGCGCATCTGGGGCTGCGATGCGGGAGAGGAGCCATATTCATGGTGGTGCGCTGAAGGTAATCTGCCGAACCCCGTGTTCGAGCGACAGGAAAAAGCCGCGGAGTTTCTGTGCGGCCACATCACATCTCGCGAAATCGAAGTGACCGGGGCCTGGGCCACAAAACATGGAAGAATGGGATGTGTTAACTCCGTAGCAGATGTTCTTCAAAATGGCCTTCCAGACGCAAAGGTGAATATTTCTGAAACCGCTCTCTTTGAGGAGTACCGCACGGGAATTGATCCGCTGTTCCCTAATGTCGGGTAATTTCAGGCAAAGCGAGTTGTCACATCTCAGCGGTCAGGAAGCCTCACTGTAAAGGAAGCGGACGTTGCGGAACCTCGTAAACGGCCCATTGCGGACATTCTCTTTTAGTGCCCGTTGCCGCAGCGCGGCCTGTCGAACCGGACATTCGCTGCACGCGCAAAGCTGGAGCTGCTCGAACTCACACAAAAAAGGACGAAGCCGCCATTTGGCGAACGTCCGCTTTCCAGAAGCGGCATTCCTTAGAGTGCTAAGCTTACCGGACCGATCGTTTGAAGGCTGCTGGGGACATCCCGGTCCATCTAAGAATCGCCCATGAGAAGGCCGTTGAGGCGTTGAGGCAGAGTCTTTGCGCTGTACGCGGCGTTGAAGTCCCACGGAAAAACGCCGGATATCCTGATCGACCTAACGCCCGCGACAAAATGCGAATTGCATCTTCTCCTCCGAATTGCAAAGAGGTGATCCTCCGGGCATCAATCAGGCGGCGTCGCATTTCGACTGCGATTTCTGAACTCGCCCGGGGTCATCCCGGTCCATCGTTTAAAGCTCCTGTGAAATGTCGGTTGGTCCAGAAGCCCAACACTTTCACCAATTTCCTTTATCGAAAGTTGGCTGCTTGCAAGCAAAGTCTTGGCTCGCTTCGCCCGACATTTTTCCAGTTCTACTTTGAAGCTTGTACCATTGGCTCGGAAGGTGCGTTTCAAACGCCCGGGGTTTTGCGAAAACAACTCAGCAAAACCGTTCAGAGTGGCAGGTTGCTTGTCGAGATGCAGTTCCAGCAGATCGCGGGTTTGCTGAAGAAAATCATCGCCGCCTGTGAAGTTTTCCGGGAGGTTTTGGCTTTGCCCACCTCCGTATCGAAGTAGCAACCAGTTCGCCGGGAATTCGATTCGAGCGCCCAAGCGATTGGTCCTGCGTACCGAAATCTCCTTTTTCTGCCAATCGGGTATGCAATCAGGTTGGCAAACCCAGAAGCGTAGTTTTTTGGAGTCCCAGTCGGGATCGCAGACGGATCGAACCAATCGGACCATGAAACCCAGATAATAGCCGTCGGCTTGGCCGGGTGGAGAAGATGGCGTGAATGTCCGTTTTGCAACCAAACTGCCGACACGGCCATCAGTCTCGAGATTGTAGTTCGCCATGGACGAAATCCGGCCGACGTCCACTACAAGCGATATCAAAAGTTCACCCAGCGTCGCATTTTCAGTTTCAAGGATCGACAGGTTGGGCAATGTCTTCAGAGCGGCATTCGCCCCAATCTCAAACCCCAGATGCTGGTTTTTTAATGCATGAGCGAGATTGTCGGCAAGATCGTACCAATGCTGCCCTGCCATGAACGCTTCGCCGCGCTGCACGTCCTTTAAACTTAGGCCAGATGGCTCAAGAAAGCGTTCGACTTCGAGGCCATGGCTGAGGGCAACGGACACAAAGGGTTGCGCCATCGAGCATTCAACAGTGGGGAGCTTCATGTGCAGATCAGATTTTCAAGTCGAAGTTTCGGACTTCAAATTAGCACTTTGGATCAATTTTTTTGAAACATCAACCATAAAGCCAATGACAGGTTGGGCGCAATACGCCAAAATAGAATCGCGTAGCGCAGCGCATCTTCAAGGAAAATATAGAATGTTTAAAAGCTTAATGGTCGCCACTGTTCTTTCGGCGGTCGCAACAAATTCGTTTGCTCAGGAGGAGAGTTTTCCAATCCTCTTCACCAATGTGCATGTCTTTGACGGTGTCAATGAGGAGCGGATCGAGAATGCCAATGTTTTGGTGATCGACAATCTAATTGCCGAGATCTCGACCGAACCATTGGCTGTGGCCAATGCGCAAATCATCGACGGCGGTGGGCGAACTCTAATGCCAGGCATGCATGACCAGCACGTGCATCTTACGGTATTCAATCCGCTCAGCGACGGGTTACGCCAGAACATCACTCCCTTTCACCTTGGCGGCGTCGCCACGATCCGGTCCGAACGCATCCTGATGAACGGATTCACAACCGTGCGCGACCTTGGTGGTCCGGCCAAATCCATCGCCCGCATCATTGACACCGGAATGTTTCCCGGCCCGCGTATCTATTCCTCGGAAGCGTTTATCACTCAGACATCCGGTCATGCCGATTTCCGCAAACTGAACGACCGGCATCCGACACTCTCCGGACAGGGTCCTTCGCATTGGGTCGAGACGGACATGAGCTTTATCGCCGACGGACCTGAGCAAATCCGAATGGCGGTGCGTGAAAACCTGCGTCGCGGGGCAACCCAGATCAAGATCATGGTCAGCGGCGGGGTTACGTCAGAGTTTGATCCGCTGCACTCACTTCAGTATCAGGCTGACGAGATCCAGATGGCGGTCAAGACGACCGCGCAATGGGGCACCTATGTCACCTGCCATGTGTTCACCGAAGAGGCGATCCGCAACTGCATCGACAATGGCGCCAAGACGATTGAACACATCCCGTTCCTGACCAAGGAGGCTGCCGAGATTATGGTCGAAAAGCAGATCATGTTCGCGACGGCGGTGGCCCCGGTCTACTCGGTGACCACCGAACAAGCGGAAGCCTTTTACACGCCAGCGTCCTTTGTAAAATGGAAAAGCGTGCGCGATGCTGCAGCCAATATGATCGAAGTAATCCAGACGACGCCGGGCATGATCGATCTCTACACACTGGGCACAGACCTTGTGAACAACTGGGATCAGACGCTTGAGCAAGACAAGAAGATGAACGACGAAATCGGGTATCTGCACGAAGCGGGTTTCAGCGCATATGACATTCTGCGCATCGCTACGTCGAACGGCGCCCGCATGAACCAACTGACCGGCTTGAACAACCCGTATCAAGACGGCCCCCTCGGCGTGGTCGAGGAAGGTGCCTATGCAGATCTTCTACTCGTCGATGGCAACCCGCTGGAGGACATCCTTCTGTTGGCCGAGCCGGACGCCAATCTGAAAATCATCATGAAAGACGGCGTGATCTACAAGAATACACTCGATTGAGTGTCGCACGGGGCGAATTCACCTCGGCACCCCGCGCACCCCGATAGCGGAAGGGAAGGGAAGCCCATGAAATACCTCGGCAAATCTACAATGATGGCGAGCGCAGTCGCTCTCACCACAAGCGCGGCTTTTGCACAGGAGGCCACCGGTGACATCCCTCCTGTTACACTCTTCAAGAATGTGATGGTTTTTGATGGAGTGAGTGACGGACTCAAGAACGTCGACGTTCTCGTGGTCAAAAACAAAATTCACAAGATTGACGCTGACATTCCTGAGGGCGGGAAGTGGGAAGTCGATGTGCGCACTGGGGGATCCAAGCGGTTGCCCGATCCAGTCGGCGGCATCGACGGCTACTCCTTCACCGTTCAAACGGAACGCGGCATTGAGACCAAAGAAGTGGATGTGACCGTCATTGACGGAGGCGGTCGTACGCTCATGCCAGGGCTTATCGACAGCCACGTGCATGTGAACATGTACAAGAACGGGACTATCCCGGGGCTTCAGGACACCACATGGGAAGAAATTGGCGCACGTGCTGCCGCATTCGCGCAGGAAATGTTGGCGATGGGCTTTACAACTGTTCGCGATATGTGCGGCGCTCATGGTGGGCTGAGAGCGGTTATTGATGAAGGATCACTTCCCGGCCCAAGAATTTATTCCTCCGGCGCATGCCTTAGCCAAACGGGCGGACACGGCGACTGGGGTATCGCTGGTCAACGCAAGAACGAGAGCAATCTTGAGCGACTGGAGATCACCAGATTGGTGGACGGGCCCGCCGAGGTGCTTAAGGGTGCGAGGAGGAATTTTGCTTTAGGGGCAAACTATCTCAAGATTATGGTCAGCGGTGGCGTGACATCGATCAAGGACCCGATATATCAGTCTGCTTTCACAAACGAAGAGATTTCTGCTGCAGTAGAGGTTGCAGGCGATATGGACTCATACGTCGCTATGCACGTATTTATGGATAGCGACCTGTCTCGTGCGCTCGATCTTGGTGTCAAAGTGGTAGACCACGGCCTGACTATTACCGAACCGACGATGCAGAAGCTGGTCGAAAAAGAGGCGTTCTTTTCACCCAACCTGACTGCGCTTGCGCCCGAAGCTCTGGAACACCCGATGCATCAGGACCCGACTTTCCCGCCGACGGCGAAGTTTCTGTGGTTGCGGGAAAACAGCAAGCAGCTCATGGATCTTGTGAAAAAATACAAGCCTAAGATGGTGTTCGATTCCGATTACGTGCTTCTCACGGGTGTCCCTTATCGCCAGTCAATGGATTTTACGAAGGCGTTTGTCGCGCGTGAGTTTGGCAACCTCTGGGCATTGCAGATGATGACCTCGAATGGTGGCGAATTGGCGGCTCTGACCGGACGAGGAAACCCTTACCCTGAAGGCAAGCTTGGTGTGATCGAAGAAGGCGCCTACGCCGACATTCTGATCGTAGACGGGAACCCACTTGAAGACATCTCGGCCATCGGCGCGGTGGACACATGGTTTGATGCGCCGCCGCGCGGGCAGGATGTCCCAAGCATTCGAATGATCATGAAAGACGGCGTGATCTACAAGAACACGCTGGAGTGATAAGCAGAGGTTTTTTGTATTCTGCCTATGCCTGCGCCGGATCGCGCCATTTTTTTGGCGCGAGCATCCAAACAATAGCCTGCATCGTCTTGCCGCAGGCTCAGCATTGAAGGGACGTACAATGAAACATCTTATCCTAGGTGCCCTTCTGGCGGGATACGGCACGTTGGCCACTGCGGAAGATACCCAAAAAATGCGTACGTTTCTGTTCATTGGCACATCCAATAGCGCCGCTTGGGAAATGCAGATCGCAAATCCGGGCGATCGTGCAGCTTCGGTCAAAGGCAGCATCGAAGCGCTTGGCGGGGAGCTTTTGAGCTACTACTGGGGCCTCGGAAACGGAAAAAACTACATCACTGTTTCGCTACCTGACGATCCCACCTTCATTCAGGCGTTTTACGTCAGCCGTCTTGGGGATGGACTGCTCGATGACTACGAGTTGATCGAATTGATGAGCAGCGCGGACATGGCCCAAGCGTTGTCCCGCGTGCCCGAGATCAAGGCGCAGGATGATTTGAAGTAGCGTCAGTCATATCAGGACCAACACCATGCGCTTAAACCTCTATGTGACAGTTGCAATGGCGTGGTTGAAACAGGCCATGAGCATCTGCGCTGGGGTTGCGGCCATCGCTTCGGACGCGTCAGCCCAAGAAAACAGCACGTTACGGCAGTTGGAGGCGGCTGCCACCGCTTCGCTTGGGGGGCCAGCGTCGGCTCAGGCGCAATTAGAGCAGGACAGGCTCCGGCGTCTCGAGAATTCCAGATTGCCGGGGCTGGATCGGTTTTTCGATCCCTTCGAACAGTCGCGCGAGGCTTTCGCCAAACGCACTGGGTTGAATTTGTCCTTCGACTACCAAGCGCTCTACCAGAAGTCTTCAGACAGCCTGAGTGGCACCGACGAGGCCGCTTCGGGGCAGGCGCGGATCATTGGCAATTGGGAATTGCTGAATCGTGGGACCGACAATGCAGGCAGTTTTGTCTTCATCCTCGAAAACCGTCATCGTTTGGGCACGGATATCGCGCCGGGCAGTCTCGCGGGCGAAATCGGATATCTCGGTGTCACGGCAACGACCTTCAGCGACACAGATTCAACGCTGTCGGTTGCTTATTGGTCGCAGGCGCTGTCCGGCATCAACGGAGGCTTCGTTGCAGGTCGCATCGATCCCGGCGACTATTCCGATATCCTTGGCTATGTGAATCCCCGCACGACCTTTTCGAATTTTTCGATCCTCTTTAGTCCTGTGCTTCCCATTCCCGACCCAGGTTTTGGAATTGCAGGCGGCGGATACATTACCGACCAGATTTACGCGCTTGGCGTGGTCAGCGATGCAAATGGGTCGCTCACTGATGTGGAATGGTTTCCAGGTGGCTCGGAGTTTTTCACTTACGGTGAGATCGGCTGGACGCCCGCAAGAGACCAGCGATTCCTCACAAACGTCCATTTGGGAGTTTTCCATGTGGACGACAGAGAAGACGCAGGCGTCCCCGGCGGTCACGGAGCAATACTTTCGGGGAATGTAACCCTAGACGAGAGTCTCATGCTGTTCGGTCGTCTTGGTTGGTCAGATGGCGATGCATCGATTGCGAAACGTGCCGTCAATGCCGGTGTCATGTGGCGCCCCGGATTGTATGACGACTTGTTCGGGTTTGGTGTGACAGTCGCCGGTCCAACCGATCCAACTCTCGATACACAGACCACGGTCGAAGCATTTTACCGTCTGGATATTTCCGACAACCTCGCGCTTACGGCTGATGTTCAGTATTTGAACAACCCCGGCTTCACTGACGATGGCCCTTTGATTTTCGGTCTGCGGCTGAGGTTCAATTTATAAGGCTGAAAGCAATAGGAACTCCCTTTTTGACATTTCGCATTCTCACAGCCGACGCTCGCAACCCACCGTCCGATGGCAAGTTCGGGCTCGGAGCCGTCATGCGGCGTTGCAGAGAATTTCCCAGTTTCGGGCGAATGTGGATGTCCGCTTCCAACGAGGCACCTTGGTCGTTTCGCGCCTGCAGAGAAAGTCCGTAATCCGCCCACCTTGCGTAACTGAACTACCTTCTTCGTGCTGATTACGAACTTCCAAAGCCAATATTTACCACCACCCCAAAACGCAAACAAAAGAACCCGGGTCCTAAGACCCGGGGTTGTTCGTTGGCCGCGCAAAGACAGCCCAATTTTGAGAGCGGAGAAACTGGGATGTGTCGCAAACTCTGAGGTATAGTTGACGAGCCTGGGTGATCTGAGTTTTTTGTACTAGTCGATTAATTTTCGAACAGGTTATTTGAGCATAATCTCGTTAAAGGGCTGTCATTTCCCTAAGGATGCAGTTTTGTACGCTGTTTACTTCTATCTGCGGTACACGGTGTCCTATCGTGACTTGGAAGAGATCATGGCTGAGCGCGGTGTGCGAGTTGATCATGCCACATTGAATAGGTGGGTTGTGAAATACTCGCCGATCGTCGCTGCTCGTGCGCAGTCAAAGAAGCGTCCAACACTGAGTTCATGGCGCATGGACGAGACCTATATTCGTGTTCGCGGCAATTGGGTGTACCTCTATCGGGCCGTCGACAAAGCTGGGAATACTCTTGATTTCATGCTGTCTGAGCGCAGGAACCGTCCAGCAGCAGCAAGGTTCTTTGGCAAAGCGCTATCGACGAATGGAATCCCGAGCAAGATCGTCATCGACAAAAGCGGCGCCAACGCGGCGGGCATTCGAGAGGTGAACAGGATCCTGAAGCGGTTCGGCTGCCTAGCCAAAATCCAAACGGTCAGGTCCAAGTATCTGAATAACCTGATCGAACAAGATCATCGGTTTATCAAGCGTCGCATACGGCACATGTGCGGGTTCAAATCGTTCAGATCCGCATCAGCTACTTTGGACGGTATCGAAGTCGCCAACATGATCCGGAAGCGGCAATTCTCAAGCGATAAGACTTCCGGCTTTCAGCTATTCGCCGAGATCGCAGGATAGGTGTATCCAGTAAGTCGCTGACTTTGGCCTTTCCAAATGTTTGCGACACATCCGTTTGCGACACATCCCTAGTGAACTCCTTTTCCCAGCACCAGATTCAAAACGAGTTTCTTTCACAGTCGTCTAGTTTCATACCCGCCCTTAGAAGAAATACTTGATGCCAAAGTATGGCCCGTGCTGTTCGACGTCATAGGCGAATTCTCCGGAACTCAGCGTATCGCTATAGTCGACGCTGAAGTAGCGGTATCCAAATGTGAGTGCCGTTTTCTCCCAGGGTTGGTAATCGAATCCGATATTCACACCGACCTGAAGGTCATTCCCACCGGCGCCAAAACCGCCAAGCTCCAAAGAAGCAATTCCGGTCCACTGCTCATTTAGGCGCCACATACCGCGCGCGCCGATTACAGGTTCGATCCAATCCTGATCGCCACCTAAAACAGGTGGATTTCCCGGGCCCGGTGTGGTTATACCGATCTCCTGACGAATAGAGTTGTATCTAACGCCCCCCTGAAGATCGATCGTATAGCGCTGATCATCGGCTCCGTAAACAGAGTCTACAATGCGGTAAGCACCCAGAATACCAAACCATTTTTGGCGCACGTCGACATTGAGATCGGAACCCAAAGGGCCAGGCAGCGAGGTATCTTGTTCGATGCCAACATAGTTCGCGTCGACGATTATTCCAAAATCCCCATTCCATGCCTCATACCGTCCGGCCGCTGCGAAATCGAGCACGTCCAGCACGTCACCGAGATCCAGATCCAAGTCAGCGGATTGTCCAGCCACGGTCGATGTCCCTGTGGTTCTTAGGGGTGTGAACAGATAGAACGCTGCACCATGACGCCAGCCGGTTTCGTCCTGATCCGGCGCGGGCAGTGATTGAGCACCGGCAAGTGTCGGCAGCGTAAGAAGGCCGGTCGCAAGCGTGATTGCGCCGAGTAGTGAGAGGTGAGACATAGCTTTGTCCTTGGGGTTCATGAAACTTAGTAGTTGAATCTGAGGCCGATCCCGATGCCTTGGTCATAAGGGCGATCAGCGCCGATCCCGATCAACACATCTGCATAGAGGGCAATACCGGGGCTGAGATTTTTGCCAATCTGAAGCTCAACGGTTGCAGGCCAGGCGTCGTTTTCCCAATCATATGGCGCTTTGATATCTGCTTTGGCCCAATACCCATCACCGAACGGCTGAAGCGCAATCAGGCGCATTGCAGTTTGGCTGACATCGGTCGACCCATTATACGATGCGAAATGCTGGACCAAAGGGATCAGCGTCATGCCAGTGTTTGTGTTTGCAAAGGCAAAGCCACCAAACGGGGCGATCTGATCCGACCCGGTGCCTATACCTTCCTCGGGGTCGCCAAAATCAAGGATCCACTCCAGCCCGAGCGCGGATTTGACGGCCCAAGTGTCATTCAGGGGTTTTTGTGACGGGAAATAGATCAGCTTGAAGCTGGTCTTTTCAAACCCGTTGAACCTCTCCCCGGTCGCATTCGTCGAATTGTAATGGAGCTCATATTTCAATTTCAGATCAGGTCGCAGCATGTATGCGCCATCAATGAATGCATCCTGACGGTCTGCGCCGCCCTCCAGATCAAAATACTGATAGCGAATGTCCGTGTTGTTGACCGCAGCCAATGGGTTTGACGCGTTTTCCTCTGCCCCGGCAGCGCTACCCGCTATCAGCAACGCGGACGTCAGGATAGAATGAATGAAAAAATGGCTGGCCATCATGTACCTGAAAAGTTCTCGTGCGATTGATGAGATGGTGGCTTTGCCACCACCGTCCCAAGTTCGTTATTGCCAGCTAGAAAAGACTTCCCTGGTTAGTTCGCTTTCAGGGCGAAGGTTCTCGATTCCTTCATAAGGAACACCCTTTCCGAGTGGCAGATGCGGGTGTTTGGCAATGGTTTTCTGATGGCGCTTGACCATGTCCTGAAAAGACGCCCCGGACCATAGGGAGTACCCGATAAGGGGATGTTCCTCGCGTGGGTCGCGGTAGACATTGAACACGGGAGCCGCTGCGCCGGGTTGGCCGGGGGCAGGCAGGTGCATTTTGAACTCCTGCTTGACTACTGAGCGCAAGATCGGTCCTTCATATACGTAAACATAGTCGCGGCGCGAGTTGCCTTCGCCTTCAAGCAGCAGCGCGGTCTGGTCGATACCGTCAATTACACGGTCGCGCGGAATGCGGTCGGTTGCACCTGCGATCCGGGCAAAGGTGGTGAACAGGTCTGAGACATGCACAATGTCACCCGCCGCGCTGCCGGGCTCGATAGCGCCGGGCCACCGGATGAAGGCATCGGTACGCACACCACCTTCAAGATGCTGCGTCTTGCCGCCGCGGTAAATCAGCTGGTTCAGGCCGGAAGTCCCCTCATAATGATACATCAGGCCATTGTCGGCCATGATCATGACGATGGTGTTGTCTGCCTTTCCGGTTTCATCCAGCTTGGCCAGCACCTCGCCGATCCAACCGTCCAGGATCTGCAACTTGTCGGCATGGAAGCCGCCGTTGCGGGAAACGGCCTCATCAGGATAGGCAAAGTTTAGCGGATAGAGCGGCCAGTACTGCATGAAGAACGGATCGTCCTGCGAAGCCAGCTTCTCCAGCTGTTCCAATGCCTGACGCTGATAGCGCAGGTTCATTTCTTCGTATTTCGCCTGCGTCCATTCCTCGCCCGGTGCCATATCGACTTCGCGGGCAAGACCACCAGCTTCACCTTCAACGCCAGTTACCAGACCGTAGGGTTTGAACCGTTGATCCAACTGAAACTGGTTGGACTGACCCGACGCATGGTAGCCAAGCATGTTGTTGGCGACCATTGCGTCCCGTATCATCAGACTCAGTTGAACTTGCTGGTGCAAAGGAAAGGCCGCCCAGTCAAACCCCTGATTGTGCGGATAGGATTGTTCAATATCGCCCTGATGCCATTTCCCGACATGCGCGGTGTTGTACCCTTCCTCCTTCAGGATTTCGGCAATCGTGACTTCTTCGGCCGCAAGACCTTCACCGACCAGCGCAACCTTGACCTCTTCCACGCCCGCGCGCGCCGGATGACGACCTGTCAACATCGCTGTTCGTGTTGGCGTGCAGGATGGCTCGGTATACATCCTCATCAAGGACATGCCTTCGGTGGCAAAATCGTTGATGTTGGGCGTATCGAAACCGGTGACATAGTTCATCGTCCGGTTGCCCATCTGACCGAAGCTGACATCGTCGATCAGAATGTAGAGAATATTAGGGGGCTTGCCGTCATTGGCGTCACGGATTTCTGCAAGCTTTGCGTCGATTTCCGTATCCTGAGCATCCCATTGATCGCCAAATTGTGCGCGGAGAAACTGGAACTCTCCGTCATGAATGATGGGCGCATCCTGAGCAAAGCTCGCGCCAGCCATCAGCACCATGGCCGAGGCATGTTTAAATATTGATCTCATCGGTATCCCTTCCCCATTTTCGAATTACATCTTACCTGCGCGCCGCAGTGACTGGGCGATTTCATCCCGAAGACCATCCAGGGTTTCGCGGATATCGCAGGCAAACTGGTACGATTGGCTTGCCGGCTCATCATTCATGGAGAGATACTCGTCGCTGAGAAGCTGGTAGTCCCGGCAAATCTCATCGAACACCGTGTCCGCGCGCCGTAAGTCTGCAATTGCGGCTTGGTGGTTCGGAAACAGGGTATCAAGCACGTAACCTTTCAAATTCGACGCTCGTTCGACTAATCAACATATTCCCCGAATTGTTGGCCGAATTCACTTCTCACAAAAGGTTTTTCGGGGCATAATACGGTATAATCAGAGATGTAACTTGCTGAAAAAATGGAATTATCCAAAAGCACATCGACTAGTATTAGTGGTGGTAGAACGCCTGACGCCAAAGATGTGCGGGTCGCGCTTCAGCGACTTGTCGGATCCCAGACATTCGCTGGATCACAGCGACTGCAGGACTTTCTTATCTACGTCGTCGAGGAATCAATCAGCGGTCGAGCCGATGACATCCGTGCCAAAACAATCGCCATGGATGTCTACGGCGCGACCATGTCCGAGATGGCGCGAAGAGAAAATGTGGTGCGGGTGGACGCCGGTCGCCTGCGTCGCAAGCTGGCCGAATATTATGTCGAAGATGGCCGCGATGAAGTCACTGTTTTCGATCTGCCAAAAGGCGGGTACGCACCTGAGATATCGATTAAATCGCCCGGGACGGATCAGCCCGAAATACCTGAGACGGAAACCAAGACTTACACCTGGCCGCGCCCGTTCATTGGGATTGCAGGGGTTTTCCTTATAATCTGTGTTGCTGTGGCAATTGCGTTAATGTCGACAAATCGTGGGGTTCCAGTCAGCCTGCCAGTCGATAGCCTGAGCCAAGATGAGCGCAGCGCGATATTTGATGCATCCCCCATGCGGCTTCAGGCCGTGAACCTGGCCAATTCGGGCCGCGATTTGATCTTTCCGGCCTTGGAGCCCGCGCGACTGAACGGAGCCCTGACGATATTCAAGGGGGCAATCGAAAACGACGACAGCTATTTCGGAGGCCATGCAGGAGCCGCGCAGGTTGCAGCAACGATAGTGCTGGTTACACCGGACGCTGATCCAACCGGCGACTTGCTGCGTTACGCGGACACACAGGCCAGCCGGGCGATTGAATTGGCACCCGAAATGGGGTGGAGCCAATCTGCAAAGGCCTGGGTCGAATTTACCAAGGGTAATTGGCCTGAAGCTATGGAGTTCTCGTACAGGGCGCAGCGGTTGGCACCAAACGACGTGCACGTGCTGGAGTTCGTGTCATTGATCCTGTTGTACTCAGGTGAGTTCGAAAAAGTCGTGGCGATCAGCGAAGACGCACTGTCGAAAATAGATTTGGACCGAGGTTATGTGTTTCAGAACGCGATGGGGTCTGCAAAGTTCCATCTGAAGGATTTCGAAGGTGCCGTTTCCGCCTTTGAGCAGGTGACCCAAAAGGGTGGCCCAGTCGGCCCTGTTTCTGTCGCCTATCTGATGGCGGCTCATCAGATGCTGGGGAACGAAAGTGAAGCTCAAGCTATGTCAGATAAACTCTCGCGTGAATGGCCTGACAGTAGGGTGGATATTTTGTTTCAAAGACTATTTGCGAATCCAGAATACGGGGTGGAACTTGGCGACGCTATGAAACAAGCCAATTGGAAGCCAAAAGTTAATGAATGAAGTTCGTGTCTGGGCTATCGAGGCCATTCCAGTGCGAACTGGCCACAGTAGTTGTTTATTCATGCATCATTCCTTGCCGCGGGGCGGTATTGGCCCCTTCTCCATTGCCGCTGGATTTCGGAGACGGCCCTTTCCGGACGTTCATCGGTTGTGTCGCAAATTTTGAACTGAGATTGACGAGCACTCAGGTTTCGCAGTCTCTTCCTGTCGAATAGTTTTCGAACAGGTTTTAAGTATGATCTCTCTGAAAGGCTGCCACTTTCCCAAGGATGCAGTTCTTTACGCTGTATATTTCTATTTGCGGTACACAGTGTCGTACCGTGATTTGGAAGAGATCATGGCCGAACGCGGCGTGCGGGTGGACCACGCTACTCTCAACAGGTGGGTTGTTAAGTATTCGTCGATGATCGCCGCGAGCGCGCAATCGAAGAAGCGACCAACGCTGAGTTCCTGGTGAGAACGGCGGTGAGAAAGTCGACCACGGTAGCGGCGGGATGATCCTGCTGCCGGCGGCGTAAAAGTCGTCCATCTTTGCCCTTTCTTTTGACGGAGGGAGGGTGGGAGGATCTTCACCGTGGATTTGTATCGTAAAGTTCGTTTGGCCTGTGCCGAGGGTATGAGCCAGAAACCCTCTCTTATCAAATCGACATAAACTGTCCCATTGGCGCTGACGTCAGACAGGTTTATTTGGCGGCTTCCTATCAGAGTTTGGGTGAATTCGAAGAGGCAAAGGCAACTCTAAGACAACTTAAACAGTCCTGGCCAGAGTTCAGGCCAGATCTGGTACTAGCTGTGTTTTATTCCAGTCCAGATTTATCAGAAGAGGTGATTTCAGCCTTAACGGATGCGGGATGGCAGTTTTAAGATGTACCCTTACGAGCCATGGCTGGAGACAGGTCCACGTACGTACAGTGTGTTTTACCGCCAACACAAGCGAACACACCTTGGTAGTATTATTGAACGCCGAAAGCGGTCATTGGAGTTTGTTGTAGCTAACGGCGGATTTGTCCACGACATGTAAATTCGGGTTTCAGATCTCGCTGCAGCACGCTTGAATGGCTGGTTTTCACGCCGCGCAGCGGCGCCGAACAAGATGCAGTCGCGGCGATTTTGCTGCTACGAGCGCGCGCAGCGAGAAAATCCCAAGGTACAAGTTGGGCTCGAAGCAGTCGCTAGGCGTGCTGGTCACGAATGTCCGCTTTCTCTTCGAACAAAGGAGTTTCCAGTAGGGCTTGGCCTAGTGAAACATCCGTAATTTGGTATTGGTTTGTATCATTAGGGTTTGTGTTGAATTATGACACAGTATGTATCACCATGTTTTAAACTCTATTGAAACAGGTAGTCAGATGCTAATCGGATACGCAAGAACATCGACAGTAGACCAAAAAGCTGGACTGAATGCTCAAATTCAAGAGTTAACTGAAGCAGGATGTGAGAAGGTCTTCGAGGAACAGGTTTCTTCTGTCGATGTCAAAGCCAGACAGCGATTGGCGGACGCTTTAGAGTTTATACGCGAAGGCGATACGCTGGTCGTCACAAGATTAGATCGACTTGCCCGCTCTGTTCCACACTTGCTGGAGATATTCGGAACTTTGTCAGACAAGAGGGCCGAACTTCGGATACTCGGATTGGGGATTGATACTGGAACGCCCACGGGAAAGTTAATGTTGACCGTCTTGGGGGGTATAGCCGAATTTGAGCGTGAAATAATGCTTGAGCGACAGCGGGAAGGGATCGCGAAAGCAAAAGCTGCAGGTAAATACAAAGGCCGAAAACCGACCGCACGCGCCAAAACCGATCAAGTACTAAAACTCATTCAATCTGGAGTGGGGCCGTCTGAAGCAGCAAAGAAGGCAGGCATCAGCCGTGCCTCTGTCTATAGAATTTTGACTGCAGATGGGGGATAGGACTTTTTGCGTCGTCACAGTAATTAGTCATCTGACTGAAATCGTTAGATGTCTGCTTCGAGCCCATAATAGTCATTCAGCTAGGACGCGGCGAATGGCCGCTACGAGCCGATTGTGTTGAAAAACTTATAAATCTGGGAGGCCCTGATAGTCTGCGAACTGGCAGTCAATCCGAAAAGTCCACTTCTGATACCGATGACGGGCGTTTCGGTGCCCACTGGTGGCCAGTGTCAGTTTTTGGCCGACCCCTCAGCTGAAAATTCCCGTCGGCCTTGTCGGGCCAAATTCTGACTCGAGTTTACACCAATTGTGAGTTTTTCAACAATATCAGCCCAAAGCAGACGTTAAAAGCGAACTTGTTTAGGAAGTTCGCGAATTGATGGTCAAACAAAACCGCACTACAGCAAACCGTATTGTTGAGAGCAGATGTCCAGTTTTTCGTTAAACTTGTCCAGTGTGACTAACTTCACAGCTAAATCATCTTCACTGGCCAATTATAATCATTGAAGCGGCGAAAGCAGGCTGCTCGGGAAACGTACTCTGCATCCGGATGGGTCATTTTCCTGAGTGAGCAGATGCCTTTTTTGATGTGGCAAGAACTACTGTATTGGAGCAGAAAAATTACACTTAGGTCATTTAAAGAACGCGTCATTCAGACTTCAAGTTTTGAGTTAGTAGGTATTTTTTTTGTTGCCCCCATTTATGCCCAACTGGCCGGGTCATCAATGGTACATGGGTTTGCAACAATTGCCGTATTATCTATAGCAGTAATGGTCTGGTCGCCGATCTTTAATACCTTCTTTGACGTGATTGATAGACATTTCACCAACCGACTGGCCTGCAAACGCCCACACAGACTTAGAGTTTTACACGCCACACTGCATGAAGTTACAGCGATTTTGATAACTTGTCCGCTACTCATGTGGATCGGCGGGCATACACTGTCAGCCGCATTAGCATTCAATCTGGGCTTGACGTTAACCTATTCGATTTACACATATTTTTTCCACATGATTTACGATCGTTTGCGTCCTGTGGAAAGACAAACACATGTCGAAACTAAAAAGCAAATTCCGGCGCTTAGCTCGATCTTGGCAACGGATTCTCCGCAAGTCGGCTTGATTGAAGCAGAAGCCAAATTCGGATTAGACCGTAGATCCTGAGTGTGACACGAACCATAAGATGGATCGTAAGCAAATGTGTGTTCCTCAGTTGGAGGGCGTCAGTTTTATCCGCAAAGCTTACATACAGACATGTTGTTATGAACGGCCGCACCGAGCCCTTAGCGGTCGGTCGTTTGTCCTAGAGTCCCAGTGTCCCCGGCTCATGATCTACTGATCGGCTTGATGTCCATTGAAGCCATGTAGCGGCGGTCAACAGTTCTAATATGCGACAGCACCTCCATCTCGAAACTTTCCTTGAAGGTAAAGGGACCCAAATGGCCGGCACCTTTCAGAACCTTTAGCTCAACAAGCTTACCTTGGGTTGCCAGAATTTCTGCGATGCGCTTCGTGTGCGCATGAGTCTGCGATCCGAACATGATCGTAGAGGGAATGCCCTCAAGAAAAATGTTTTCTGGATCAGGTTCATTCAGAAGCGCATCGAAATCGCTCGGGGCTTTGTGAACCCAATCAATCATTGCGCATCTGCGTTCACGACTTAGGGCCTGCCAAGCGCCAAGTCCTCCCCAAAAATCGGTAAAAACCTGTGCACTGAACTCTCCGCATCCCTCTTCTATGCCGGTTTGTATTGCGTCTGTGAGGCTAACAATCTCGGAATACAATAAACCGTCAGTCACCTCTCCGGCTTTCAGTAGGCTGAACAAAGTTGGTTCATAGAGACAAAGTGATCGAACAAGGTCGGGTCGAGCTCTGGCGATATGCAAAGCCAGCGCTCCTCCATAGGAGTGTCCAATCAAATGAGCGGGCCTGCCAAGCTTCTCAATCTCAGTGATAATCGAAGCAGCTTCGTTTTCCAATGTAAACGATCCGTCCGGGATTTTATGACCCCTAGACAGGGTTCCTATTAGGTCGGGCGCTATTGTTTTGGTTTCTTCGCTCATCCGGGCAAACAGAGTGCGCCACTGGCTTCCGTCAGCGCCGGAACAATGTAGCCCTACGCAGGGAGCAGGCGAAATTTGGGACCAGCACGGCGATGCGTGTAGTGAAGCGTCAAATTGCTTATTCATGTGATGACCTCCAATCTGAGTTTCACAATGGTGTCACTCATCTGGCCTTCAACCTATCGGACACATGTCCCGGCTAGACTCAAACCGACGGAAAATTGATGGGACATTTGCCCCAAATTGACTAAAAAAAGACATGCGAACCGTTAGATACACTTCTTCAAGCGATGGCACGTCGCTGGCGTGGAGCAAATCCGGAAACGGCCTACCAATGGTAAAGGCGGCTAACTGGCTCACACATCTCAGTTATGATCTAGACAGTCCAATTTGGTCTCACTGGATCGAATTGCTAGAAAGTCAATTCACCCTTGTTCGATATGATGAGCGAGGCTGCGGATTATCTGACAAACGAGTTGAGAATCTGGGTATTGATTACTGGGTTGATGATCTCGAAGCTGTAATCGACGCCGCTGAAATAGACGAACCAATTTATCTTCTGGGTATTTCTCAGGGCGCTGCGACTTCTATCGCGTATTCGCTGAGGTATCCCGGTAGAGTCGCCGGGATGGTACTCGTTGGAGGCTATGCAAGGGGCAGCAACCACCGCGGATCGGTTGCCGCCAAAAACTACAAGACTGTTATCGATGTATTTCGCCTGGGTTGGGAGAATGACAACCCTGCGTTTCAAGATGTATTTACATCAAGATTTCTTCCTGGTGCGCCGCCCGAACAACGCTCTTGGTTTACAGAACTTTGCCAAAAGACCGTTTTGCCTGAGACAGGGGCCGACCTGCTTATGGCGCGCGCTGACGTTAATGTTGAAAGTCTATTGCCAGAGGTTTCAGTTCCAACACTGGTGATCCATTCAAGGAACGATCAGGTTATTCCGTTTGAAGAAGGGCAACGTCTCGCTCAGAAAATTCCCGAAGCGACAATGTCTGCTTTAGAGGGAAAAAATCACATTATTCAACGCGATGAACCTGCCTGGCGCGCTTTTTCCAAGAGCTTGCTTGAATTTACATCTTCCGGTCAAACGACGGACTTTAACGATTTGACAAAGCGCGAGCAGGACGTGCTGAGACTTATCTGTCAGGCAATGAGCAGTAAAGAAATTGCTAACAGTCTCCAAATGAGTGAAAAAACCGTTCGAAACCACACAAGTAAAATCTACGCCAAACTTGAACTGCAGAACAGGCAGCATGCAATTCGCACGTATGGGCATCTGTTCTGATTAGAGATCGGCACTGTAAACTTTTTAATCTGATCCAACGTGGCAATGGCAGTTTTGTCCCGCACACCGGACGCTCGGCACGGCTGAACCGCCTTGTGATTTCTAGAGGTCGTCAGATGACTGCTTTGAGCCCAAAGCAGAACATTTGTGACGGAAATACTTGAGTCGTCGATCTATGCTAAGATTGTGAAGACATCCGTAACCTTGTCGTCAAGATTTTAGATAACACATCTTTTCTCAAACGGAGTTAGTGATGGTTTGCAATCCTGTTCCTAAGAAAGTTACGCATATTCCAGATTTCTTTGCGCTTGCAACATGTCCATTTTGTCGCGATCAGCAGGTTGTTTCTCAGCGGGATTTAAAGAGCAAGGGACGCCCAATTGATGGAACGGCTGAGTGGGTATGTCCGCTCTGCAAGGGGATACCGAATAGAAAACCAAGTGGCTGAACAGACACACCGATTGCAGAGTTGACTTTCAAGGTGTCGCCCAGCGAAACATCATGGGCGAGGCCGGGGCTGTCGCAAGACGCGCGTTTGGCGTCGGCAACGAAATCGCGCGCACCATCGACTACGTCACAAACCACTTGAATGAACAGGTCACCATCGACGATATGGCCGACCACGTCGGCATGAGCCGGGCGGTCTTCCATCGGCGTTTCAAAGAAGCCACGACAATGTCTCCAATACAGTTCGTGAAATCTATGCGGCTGAACAACGCCGCCATGAAGATTGCCGAAGGAAAGACCGTATCGGAGGCGGCATGGGACGTAGGCTATCAAAGCTCGTCTCAGTTCAGCCGGGAGTTCAAACGGATGTACGGCCAGTCGCCCCGGCAATGGAGCCATGCGGCGCAGGGGCCCGAACGAATGGCCTAGGGTGCAACAGTGAGCTTACGTTTGAGACGAATGTCCGGTTGAGGTGGTGCTACGGTCATCAGGTGCGTTGTACCGAATGACGGGTTTGTCCCGCAGAGCAGTCACTCATGCCTGGCGCGGCGAATGACTGCTTCGAGCCCAACTGGACCTTGCTTCTTGGCGCAGCATCCTCCTCAATGGGCTTATTTTGTTGAAAAACTCTTCCTTGATCGACGCATGAACTGCTGATTCAA
>NZ_WQGH01000016.1:0-44641 GCF_013034585.1 Ruegeria sp. HKCCA5426 | reverse complement strand
AGCCCAAGCGCCTGCTGTCGTTCCATGTTCTGATGAACTGGCTGGGGTGGTAGGATTCGAACCTACGATACACGGTACCAAAAACCGCTGCCTTACCACTTGGCTACACCCCAACGGTGAGGCGCTATCTACGATTGTTGTTTGGAGGGTTCAAGACCTTTCCCGCAAAAAAATGAGGAAGGTCTGGAAAAAACTTTTGACCCCAAGGTTGGTGCTCAGAGGTGGCTTTTCTCGGGGTCTTTCTTTGGCACTGTGCCGATTGGCATGCAGTGGGTCTGCGGAGGGCCTAAAAACACTTTCTTGATACGCCCACATAGGAAAATGCCGTTAATTTCATATGGCCTACGGGCATTTGAGTGTTACGCTCAACTTCGCAAAGGGACCAACATTGGCAAGATCCCGGATACCCAATCATAGGTGACACATGAAATTTCTACGCACGCCGGACTCTCGATTTGAAGGTCTGGCTGATTATGACTTTCAGCCGAACTACACTTTGGTCGACGATACTGAGGCGGGAGAATTACGAATCCATCATGTGGATGTAGGGCCTACTGATGCCGATCCGGTGTTGATGATGCACGGAGAGCCGAGCTGGTCGTATTTGTATCGCCATATGATTGCGGGGTTTGTGCAGCAGGGGTATCGCGCTGTTGCGCCGGATTTGATTGGGTTTGGCAGATCGGACAAGCCGACGGAACGTAGCGATTATACCTACGCGCGCCACGTCGCCTGGATGGGGGCCTGGCTGCGTCAGGTGGACCTACGCAATATCACGCTGTTCTGCCAGGACTGGGGCGGGTTGATCGGGTTGAGGCTTTGGGCTGAAATGCCCGACAGGTTTGCGCGTGTTGTCGTCGCCAATACCGCGCTGCCGACCGGCGATCAGCCGATGGGAGAGGCTTTTGATAGTTGGCGCAAATTCAGTCAGGAAGTGCCTGTTTTTCCAGCCGGTGGGATCTTAAAGGGTGGAACAGCGAAACCGTTGTCAGACGCGGCCATTGCGGCTTATGACGCGCCATATCCCGACGAAAGTTACAAGGCGGGGGCGCGGCAATTCCCGATGTTGGTGCCGGCTTCGCCCGATGATCCCGAGTCGGATCCGAACCGGCGGGCGTGGGGTGTGCTACGTGGCCTGCAAACGCCCGTCCTGACGGCTTTTGGTGCGGATGACAACGTAATGGCTGGGATAGATGCGGTGTTTCAGCGTCTTTGCCCCGGCGCGGCCGGGCAACCTCATGTGATCTTGCCCAATGCGGGTCATTTTCTGCAAGAGGACGTAGGCCCTGAACTGGTAAAGCTAACCTGCGATTTCATCCAGCGCACGTCCTGAGGTGTGCAGGGTCATTCCCGGACTTCCGAAGGGTCGACCCCCCAAAGGTTCGACTTGAGGGTCCAGCCCTTGTATCCGCCAGCCGAAATTCGGCACCAGTCAATGGTACAGCTTCCAAGTCGGGCGACCACGCCGGATTCGAACTGTGCGCTGACCTGCGAGTTCGGGTCCGGGTTGGCATAAACGGGCAGCATGTCAGATTCGATCAGGACTGTGCGAACGCCAGACAACAACGCATAGTGTACCCAGCCGCCGGCTCCTTCGCGGTCCTGAACCTTCCGCCAGTTTCCATATTCGGCGGTGATTTGCAGAGGCATCCCACGGCGTTTGAAGACCCAGTCGATTCGATGGGTCAGGGACGGGCCGCGACGTACATTGCCTTCGGCGGCTTTCATCGAAACATATCGTGGCAGCGGCAGATTGGTCACCTGACCGCGCTTGTCCTGCGCGCTGGCAGCGACTGCGCCAGCCAGAACCAGAAATGCGGACAAAACCACCGTCAAACGGCGCTTTGGGGGTAGAATACCACTCACGGACTGTCTGCTCTTGTGCCTGTTGATCTTGTTTCGAAAAAAGGTCGACTCAATGCCTCGGGGGTTCTTGTGCCCCGCCTTATCCTGCGCCACGATGCCATGGCGCGCGAAGGTTTGCAAAGCAGTGGGAGTGCACAGGTGCCAAGAGAACGTCTGAGTGTTGTCGTAACGCGACGGTTGCCCGAGGCGGTAGAAACCCGGTTGAGCGAATTGTTCGATGTTCAGTTGCGGACCGAGGACACCCCAATGTCCCGAGAAGAACTGGTCGCCGCAGTCCAAAGCGCGGATGTCCTTGTACCGACGGTCACAGACACAATTGACGGCGGATTGCTGGGACAGGCGGGTGAAAACCTGCGCTTGATCGCGAATTATGGGGCAGGGGTCGATAATATCGACGTCGCCACCGCGAGGCAGCGGGGCATTCTTGTCTCGAACACTCCGGGTGTTCTGACAGATGATACCGCCGACATGACCATGGCGCTTATACTTGCCGTCACGCGGCGTATCCCCGAGGGGCTGTCGGTGATGCAAAAAGGTGAGTGGGAGGGCTGGGCCCCAAACGCCCTGTTGGGTGGCCGCATTGGTGGTCGCCGTCTTGGTATTTTGGGCATGGGGCGCATTGGTCAGGCCGTGGCGCGCCGGGCCAGCGCCTTTGGGATGCAGGTTCATTACCACAACCGCCGCAGGCTTCGTCCCGAAACGGAACAAGAGCTTGAAGCGACCTATTGGGAAAGCCTTGATCAGATGGTTGCGCGAATGGACGTCATCTCGATCAACTGCCCGTCCACACCGTCCACGTTCCACCTGATGAATGCGCGGCGATTGAAGCTGATGAAACCTTCGGCGGTAATTGTGAACACCTCGCGGGGAGAAGTGCTTGACGAAAACGCGCTAACCCGTCTGATCCGGTCCGGCGATATCGCGGGGGCTGGGTTGGACGTTTACGAACACGGGACGGACGTGAACCCGCGCCTGCGGCAGTTGCCGAATGTTGTCCTGCTGCCGCATATGGGATCGGCCACACTGGAAGGGCGGATCGAGATGGGTGAGAAAGTCATCATCAATATCAAGACGTTCGAAGATGGCCACCGCCCACCGGACCAGGTGGTTCCTGCAATGCTGTAGGAATGTGCGGCAGCCCGCAAATTTATGTTTTTTCAGGAGGATAATATGAAAAGAAGTCTGATTTCAGGGTTGTTCGCGACCGCAATGGCAATTTCCGGCCCTTTGTTCGCACAAGAGACAGCCGACGCTGTTGCCCCCGAAGGTGCCTCCGAAGGGCAGGTTCAAGGTCTGACCGAAGAAGTGATCGCCTCGCTTGAGGCGAAACTGGCTGGCGCGCCGGTTTCTTCGCAGAATTGGATGGTGGCAGCCGCGAACCCGTTGGCCGTTGAAGCCGGGGCCAAGGTATTGCGGGCCGGTGGATCGGCTGCGGATGCGATGGTAGCTGTACAAGTTGTGCTTGGCCTGGTCGAGCCGCAGTCGTCCGGACTGGGCGGTGGGGCGTTTCTTGTTTGGTACGACGCCGCCACTGGCGAACTGACGACACTGGACGGGCGCGAAACCGCGCCGTTGGAGGCAAATCACCGGCTGTTCCAAAATGAAAATGGCGAACCGCTGAAGTTCTTTGACGCCGTCGTGGGTGGTTTGTCGGTGGGGACACCGGGTACGCCCGCCTTGCTGGAAGAGGCGCACCGGCGCTGGGGGCGCAGCCCGTGGCCCAGCCTGTTCGCCGATGGGATCGCGCTGGCTGATGAAGGGTTTCTTGTATCTCCGCGTCTGGCCGGCCTTGTGGAAAAAGACGCCGAACGCCTGTCGCGTTTCCCGGCGACCGCTGCGTATTTCCTGCCGGATGGGGCGCCATTGGCACAGGGCCAGCGCCTGATGAACCCCGACTATGCGGACACTCTGCGCGTTCTTGCCAGCGAAGGATCAGCGGGTTTTTACGGGGGCGAGATCGCCGCAGGTATCGTCAACACGGTGCGGAGCGCACCGGGGAATCCGGGGATTTTGTCGGGAATTGACTTGGCGCTGTATCAGGTGATCGAACGCGAACCCGTTTGTGCGGCGTATCGCGCCTATGAGGTGTGCGGAATGGGGCCGCCTTCCTCTGGTGCGCTGACTGTGGGTCAGATTCTGGGCATGCTGGATGGCTATGACCTGGCGGCGATGGGGCCCGAGGATATCAATACGTGGCGACTGATCGGCGACGCCTCGCGTCTGGCTTTTGCGGATCGCGGGCGGTACATGGCGGATCACGACTTTGTCCCGATGCCGACAAAAGGGCTGGTTGATCCGGCCTACTTGTCGGAACGTGGCGCCTTGATGAGCGGCGATGCAGCTCTGATTGACGCAACACCCGGCAACCCAGAATTCGAGCATTCGTCGAATTGGGCGGATGACGTGTCGCTGGAATTGCCGTCGACCTCTCATATCTCGATCGTTGACCAGTATGGGAACGTCCTGTCGATGACTACGACGATTGAAAACGGGTTCGGGTCCCGATTGATGACCAACGGGTTCTTGCTTAACAATGAACTGACAGATTTCTCGTTCAAAACTCACAGCAATGGTGTTCCGATTGCGAACCGCCTTGAACCGGGCAAACGCCCCCGTTCGTCGATGAGCCCGACCATTGTAATGCAGGACGGCAAACCGGTTCTGGCCATCGGTTCACCCGGTGGAAGCCGGATTATTGGTTATGTTGCCAAGTCAATCATTGCGTGGGCGGATTGGGGCATGGACGTGCAGCAGGCACTGTCGATGCCCCATCTGGTCAACCGTTTTGGCACCTACGATGTCGAACAGGGCACATCGGCCGAGGGTTTTGTCGATGCGCTGACGACCCTGGGATACGAGGTTAATCCACGTGACCTGACCTCGGGGCTGCACGCCATCGAGATCGGGGACGTTTTGACGGGCGGGGCCGATCCACGCCGCGAAGGGATTGCGCTGGGCGAATAGCCCGGCGTTTTAGGGGGGAACACCATGGCGCAAGCAGTTGCATTGCCGCGGAACGAGGCTGGCATTCAGACAGTCGTTGGCCTTCTGAAGACCACCTTTGGGGATCGTCTGCAGATAGGGCAGGCGATCCGCGAACAGCATGGGCATACGACGACTTGGATTGAAAATCAGTCCCCGGACGCGGTGGTGTTCCCGCACTCGACCGAAGAAGTGTCTGAGATCGTCAGACTTTGCGCCGAACACAAGGTCCCAGTGATCGCCTTCGGCACGGGGACCTCGCTTGAAGGGCATGTGAACGCGCCCGCCGGTGGGATTTCGGTCGACCTGACCCAGATGAACAAGGTGCTGAAAGTCAACGCCAGCGATCTGGATTGTGTCGTGCAGCCCGGCGTGACGCGCGAAGACCTGAACACATTCCTTCGTGATCAGGGGCTGTTCTTTCCCATCGACCCCGGTGCGAATGCCTCGTTGGGGGGGATGGCTGCCACCCGGGCGTCGGGGACCAACGCGGTACGCTATGGGACCATGAAAGACAACATCCTCAGCCTCGAAGCTGTCATGCCCGACGGTCAGATTATTCGTACCGGTCACAGGGCCAAGAAGTCCTCTGCCGGGTATGATCTGACGCGGTTGCTGATCGGTGCTGAGGGAACGCTTGGTATCATTACCGAGATCACGTTGCGTCTTCAGGGTATCCCCGAGGCGATCACCTCGGCGCGGTGTTCCTTCCCAACGGTTGATGCGGCCTGCCAAGCTGTAATGATGACGATCCAGTACGGCGTGCCGGTCGCCCGGATCGAGTTACTGGACGAAATGTCAGTGAAGGCTGCGAATGCCTATTCCAACCTGACCCTGCCGGAAACGCCATTGCTGCTGCTCGAATTTCACGGATCGGAAAGCGGTGCAGTTGAGCAGGCCGAAACCTTTGGTCAGATCGCCGAGGAATTCGGGGGTACAGATTTTGCCGCGACGTCAACGACGGAAGAGCGGAACAAGCTGTGGCAAGCCCGGCACGACATGTATTGGGCGTGTCTGCAACTGCGCCCTGGTGCACGCGGAATCTCGACTGACGTATGCGTACCGATCTCACATCTGGCAGAGTGTGTGACGGCAACGCAGAACCGTGCGAGTGAACTGGGGCTGATGGCACCTATGGTTGGGCATGTGGGTGATGGAAACTTCCATACGCTGCTCCTGATTGACATGGACAACCCTGACGAGGTGGCCAACGCCGAAGGATTTGTGGGCTGGCTCAACGACCTCGCCATCTCGATGGAGGGGACATGTACCGGTGAACACGGAATCGGACAGGGCAAGCGCCCGTATCTTTTGAAAGAACTGGGGCCAGCCGTTGCCTATATGGGCGCCATCAAAAGGGCGTTGGACCCCGATAACATTATGAATCCAGGAAAGATTTTTCCTTCATCGAATTATTGATAACGTTGCGGAAGCGTCGCGCCTAGGACACAAGGATGCCCAAATTCGCCTGTATCAGTTACCGCAACGAGCAGTAATTTATTTCAGGTTTTCAAATGGGCGTATTACGGATTCTAGGATTTGCGTTGGTCGTTGTTTTGGTCATTGCCGGGCGCGACTACTATCAGCAGGACAAGAAACGCGCGGATACGTTGTCGGCCAGCGGCTATATCGACACGATCAAAGAGCGTTTCGCACTGTTTAACGAAGAGCTTGATGCCGAGCAGATTGAACGCGACCGTAAGCAGCGTTGGCGCGCCGGAAGCGAACCCTATGCCCCGAAATCGGGCGAAGACTGGGTGCGCCGCGCAATTGTGGATCGCGACTATACCCGTGATGCCCGCGAAGGTGTTCTTCAAAACGGTATTAGCGAGGCCGCCCGCCCGCTCGCCAAGCAGGTGGCGGTGCAGAAGGTGCAGCAACTGGCTGAAAAGCTGGATCGCACCAGTTGGGTCTATGAAAACGGCACGCATACAATCTGGCTTCAGGTCTCACTGAAAGAGGACGCGCGGTCCAACACCCTGACAGGCAATATCGTGCGATCGGTTGACACGCTGGGCCAAAGCGGTGCCGATTATGCCCCATTCGCAATTGTCGGTGGCGTGGCCTACTTTCAATTCAAGCAGAACAAATACAGCGTGATCACCGTGAATGACCGGTCCTTCTGGTCGATGGTCACGGCGGGAATCACGGATTTGGATGCTCCGGTCGAGTTTGACATCTACAAGGGCACACTTGGCCTTGGTCAGGAGGTCCGGATGCAACTCTATTCCAACGCACCCCCGCATGAGGTTAGGAAGTTTCTAGCGAAGCTGGACTATGACGGTATGAATGCGTTGCTTCGCAAGCCAGTACCCGGTGTTAGCAACGACAGGACCACGAACCCCGAAACCGAGGATGAGCTGGCCATCGAAATGGCAGGCCTTCGTGGTGAGTTCATGAAGCTGCGGGCTGAACTGGCGCGACTACGGCTTGACAACATCAATGGGCTTTCGCTTGTGGCCAACACCCTGGCTGCGCAATACGGGTTGCCCGGCGATACGTTCGACTTGACCGCAAACAAGATCAAATCTGCGGATGATCTGATCCAAGTTGGGTATCGCACCGGCCTTACCTCTCTTCTGGATGGTGAGGTTCAAAAAGCTGATGCGGAAGGCGGAAACATGTTCGGCCGTCTGTTTGCGTCATTCAAAGGTGGCGATAACCCGCAAGAGGCAAGCAGCAAGGGCGGTGGCTTTCTGGATGGGCTGAAATCCATGTTCCAAAATAGCGAAACCGCGCAGGCGCCCGAGGTTCGCGTCAACAAGGGTGGCGCGGGTCTGGTCAGCAAGTGCGCCACCAAGGACGCCTTCAAGACCTGCACGCTGACTGACGGCTAAGAGATCGAAACCAGACGCGGAAAAACGACCCCCAGCAATCCGGGGGTCGTTTTTTTTATATCACTGGTCGGATGAATGTCGCGCCGAGCCCCTCAAATGCGCCATATGGTGTCAACTTAATTCAAGGGGAGACGCCCGGTTATGAAAACCCAAGTCAAAGCACTGGTCGTAGGCGGTGGCGCCGTTGGGACCTCGATCGCTTATCATCTGGCCAAAGCGGGCTGGGATGACGTGATGCTGATTGAACGGGACGAGCTGACATCGGGCTCGACCTGGCACGCGGCGGGGCTGCTGCCGCTGTTCAACATGTCTTATGCGACGACTCACATCCACAAGTATTCGGTCGATTTCTACAAGCAGCTTGAAGCAGAAACCGGCCTGAACGCGGGCTTCGCCGTGGTCGGCAACCTGCGCATGGCACAAACGCAAGAGCGTATGGACGAATACATGCTCTATGCCTCAACCGCCGAGACCTGTGACGTCGCATACGAGTGGCTGACACCCGAGCAGATCAAGGAACGCTGGCCGCTGATCGAAACTTCGGACCTGAGAGGTGCGATTTATCATACCGAGGACGGCTACATTAACCCTGCCGACGTAACGCAGGCCATGGCCAAGGGTGCCCGTCAGCGCGGTGTGGACATTGTCCGCAAGATGCAGGCCGATGCCTTCCACTGGAACGGCACCCATTGGGAAGTCACCTGCACCAAAATGGTGGAAAAGGGTGGCAATCTGGTCGAGAGCGACGAGCAGGTGGTGATCACCGCTGAACACGTCGTGACCGCTTCGGGCAACCACGCACAGCGTACCGCCAAGATGCTGGGCATCAAGATGCCCGCGATCCCGGTTGAACACACCTTTATCGTCATGGACAAAGACCCTGAGTTGGTCAATTGGCGCGAAGCAGGCAACCCGGAACATCCCGTTGTGCGCGACGCCGACAATGAATCTTATGCCCGTGAAGAGCGTGGTGGCTGGATTCTTGGCATCTACGAGCACGGCGCCCCTGCGCGCTTTGAACACGGTGTGCCGGACAGCTTCCGTGCGGACCTTTTCCCGCTGGATCTGGACCGGATCGCGGATCAATACATGGCGATGGCCGAACGCGTTCCGTCCTGCGCCGAATCCGGCCTGAAAGACGATTTCAACGGTCCGATCTGCTATACCCCCGACGGCAACCCCCTGGTTGGTCCGGCTCCGGGCCTGCGTAACATGTGGCTGGCCGAAGGATTCTCGTTTGGTATCACGGCTGCAGGCGGCACCGGATACTATCTGGCACAGATGATGGTCGATGGCGAAGCCGAGATCGACATGGCCTCGCTGGACCCCAAACGCTACAGCAGCAACTGGATGACCACCGAGTTCGCCGCGCGCAAGAACGAAGAGTGCTATGAGCATGTCTACATCCTGCACCACCCGGATGAAGAGCGTGAAGCCTGCCGTCCTCTGCGCACCGTCCCGGCCTATGACCGCCAGAAAGCGCGCGGCGCTCAGTTCGGTTGGGTTAACGGTTGGGAACGCCCGAACTATTTCGGCCCCGTTGATGCACCCGACAATTTCGATAAGGAAAGCCGCTCGTTTCGCCGCGGTGGCTGGTGGAAACATGCGGTGGAAGAAGCCAAGGCGATCCGCGAAGGCGTTGGCCTGATCGACGCGTCGGCCTTCACCAAGCACGTCGTTAAAGGCCCCGGTGCGACCCAGTTTCTGGATTGGTTCACCTGCAACAAACTGCCCAAGGTCGGTCGTATCAATCTGACCTATGCGCTGACTACGCACGGCACCACCCGCACCGAATACACCATCGTCCGCAACGGCGAGAACAGCTACTATATCGTCTCTGCCGGCGCCTGGACCGAGTATGACGCCGACTATCTGCGCAAAGCGGCCGAGGACAAGATGGAGGAGTTCGGCTACATCGAGATTCAGGACGTGACCACTCAGTGGGGCGTCTTCGCCATCGCAGGGCCCAAGTCGCGTGACGTTCTGAAAGAGGTCATCAAGGACGCCGACCCGGAAACCGCGCTGTCCAACAAGCGCTTCCCGTGGCTGTCGGCCCGTCAGATCGAATTGGGCATGTGCCCCGTGAACGCAATCCGCGTGGCCTATACCGGCGAACTGGGTTGGGAATTGCACCACCCGATCGAGATGCAGAACTACCTGTTCGATCTGCTGGAAAAGGCGGGTGAGAAACACGGTATGAAGTTGGTCGGTGCCCGGGCCCAGAACTGGCTGCGTCAGGAAAAATCCTATCGCGCCTTCGGCACTGAACTTGGTCGCGATGCGACCCCGCTTGAGGCTGACCTGCCGCGCTTTGTCGACCTATCCAAGGAATTCTACGGTAAGGCCAAGCTGGAAGAGACCGGCGTACGTGTGAAATGCTGCACCCTGCTGATCGACGGGCCGGAAGATGCTGACCCGTGGGGCCGCGAGGCGCTATATACGCCGGAAGGTGAGCGTGTGGGTCGTCTGACCTCGGGCGGCTATTCCGTGGCCTTCGAGAAATCCATTGGGATGGGTTATGTGACGCCCGAATTGGCGGTTGAAGGCACCAAGCTGAAGGTCAAGATCCAGGATAAGCTGTGGGATGCGGTTGTCACCTGTGACAGCCCCTACGATCCGAAAAACGAGACCATCCGTAAGGACGGTTGATCCCGTACGATGTTGTTGGCAGCGCCCAAGAAATGCGCCGCCTGCAGCGGCCCATGCCTCCGGCGGAAGTATTTCTAAACAGAAGAAGCGGGGGCTGGAAAATGATCCAGCCCCCCTGCTTTTGGCAAGGGGGGCCTTCTCCTGTTACGGCCATCGGCGCTTCCGCCTGTACCGCAAGAGATTTTGTGGCCTCAATATGTTAAGAAACCGTTTCTTCTTCTGTTCAAAAATACTTCCGCCGGAGGCAAGCCTGCGTATGCAGGCTTTTTGCGGGTAAAGGCGTTCAGACCGACAATTCGTCAAAACACTCCAGAGCTTTGGCTGCATACATCATCGACGGTCCTCCGCCCATTTGGATGGCCATAGCAAGTACGTCCGAAACCTCTTCTCGGGACGCGCCTGACTTGGCCAAGGCTTCGGTATGCAATGTGATGCAAGGTTCGCAGCGGATAGCGATTGACATACCTAGCGCAATGAATTCCTTAGTCTTGTAGTCAAGCGTTCCGCCTTTTTTGACCGTTTCTCCCAAGGACCCAAACGCGCGTGCTGTTTCGGGGATTGCGGTGTTGAGAGTGCGTAGTCCCTTGCGGGTGTCCGTTAGCTTTTCCTGCCAAGTCATGTCTATCCTCATTCACATATGGTAAGCGGAATGTGAATGAGAATACGTGTTCGAACTTTGATCTTGATCAGCTCTGGGGTTTTTCGGCGACGAAGGCGAGGTTGTTTGCCGGCATGTCGACCAACCCGATTACATTCAGGCCCTGCGCGCGCATTTCCGCCGCTATGTCCTCGTCATTCTTGTAGCCGATTTCGCTGTCTTGCTGCACCAATGCGTCATGGAACCGTTGATCCCCTTCACTGGTGAGAGTCCCCGATCGCATGAACGGCCCATAGAGGACAAAGCGCCCTTCTGGTGACAGGGCAAGTGCGGCCTCTGAGATCAGCGTTTGGGTCTCTCGCCAACTGATCAAGTGGGTCAGGTTGATCAACACGATCAGGTCCTGCCCGGCAAAGAGTTGGTGCCAACCGTCAGACGTCGCATCCAATGCAGCGGCGTCCGTGGTATTGGGCAGATCTCGGCAATATGCGTTAATGCTGGCGCGCCGCTCTGGATCGACTTCTGTTGGTTGCCAGTGAAGCTGTGGTAGGCGCTGTGCGAAGGCGCTGACATGCTGTCCGGTGCCGCTGGCTATTTCCAACGCCCGACCTTGGGTGGGTGCCCACCGCACCAAGAGATCGCACAGCACGTCTGAATTACGGGACGCAGCGGGTGCAACTAGCCGTCCATCTTCGCCTTCGGTGGCAACACTGGCATTTGAAGGCAGGTTTCGTTTCCTCATTGGCATAACCTTTCCGGTTTCAGAGCCCGAACACTGGCGTCATCCAATTCGGGCATGTGGCCGGTCGCAAGATCGGCCACCAGCTTCGATGCGGCTGGGGCAGTCTGGAACCCATACCCTCCTTGACCAGCGGACCAGATAAATGTTGGATCTACGGGATCAGGGCCAAGAACCAGCGTGCCGTCAGGCGCAAAGCTGCGCAAACCAGCCCAGTTGGCCTCGACCCGAGTGACAGGTTCGGTAACCATCTCTTCATATCTGGCCAGACCTTCGGCCAGAACCATGTCGTCAGCATACGCATCGTGTGGAGGGACCGGATCAGCCTCGGACGGTGAGACAATCAGTTTCCCGGCATCGGGTTTCGCATACCAGGCCTCCTGTACGCCCAGTAGCATCGGCCATTCGCGCAGGTTGTGACCGGCCGGGGCCGGCAATCGTGCCATCGACCGACGGCGGGGTGAAATGCCGATTGGGGCAATACCAGCCATGATTGCAATTTCATCGACCCACGGGCCTGCTGCATTCACAATATTTCGGGAATCGTAAGTCTGCCCGGCGCTGACAATCCAGTGTCTGTCTTTGTGTATGGCTGTGACCTTGTTTCTGGTCAGGACCTTTCCGCCATTGGCACGGATCACACGGGCAAAGTCCTGCAATAGCCTGTCGGTATCAATATCAAACGCACCGTCGCTGATCGCGGTAAACCCCACTGAATCAGGGTTCAGGATTGGAACGCGGTCTCGGGCTTCTGCAACGGGCAATACCTGCATGTTCAAATCGACCACATCGCGGGCGAATACGTCTTGCTGGTTTTTTCCTCCGATCAGCATCAGGCCCCTCGGCGTGAGGTATCCACCATTTTCTGAGGCCAGAAACTCTGCACTTGCCTTGTTCAGCGCGACGACCGAGTCAGGACCGTAGCTTTCTTCAAACAACGCCGCCGACCGCCCAGAGGCGTGATACCCAAGCACGTCTTCTGCCTCGAGCACGATGACCTTACCGTGAAGTGACAGCCGCGCGCCTGCGCTGAGACCTGCTATTCCGCCGCCGATGATCAGGAAATCAAGCATTTAACCCCTTTGCGATGCGCATGGCGCTTTATTTGCGAAAGTGTCCGCGAACTTTAAGCAGGGTTGAATTTGCGCATCAACCCATCCAAACAAGGATCAACCAATTTGAGGAGGGCAGGGTGAGTACCGCAGACCTACACCCAATGGCCACGGGGCATATTCCGTCCTATGTGACACAGGCGGATGGCAGTGATTTTCTTTTGACGTTTATGTTTTTTTTCACGGTTGGGGTCATCATCCTGATTGGTGTGGGCTATTTCACCCTTCACTCGATCCCGGAAAAAATTGCGCATGAATCCAACCACCCTCAGTTTCAGCTAGTGGGCATTCTGGCGCTGCTGGCGCTGTTCACTCATAATGGGCTGTTCTGGGTTGCCGCTATTCTGGTGGCCGGGTTCCAGTTCCCTGACGTTGCAGCACCGCTTAGGGCGATTGCCGATGCGATCCGATCTTTGGGCAAGCCCGAGGCCCAACCTTCCGAGCCGCCCGTGCAGCAGGAGCCGTAAGTTATGCTTGAGACGTTGATGTGCGCGCTGATTACGGTGCTGCCTGACTATTTGTTCCGCCGCTATGTGCAGGGCAAGCGGATCGGTCATGAGATCACGCTGTTCACCATGTGGTATGAGCTGCGCTGGGGCCTGACCACCTGTGCCATTCTGGCGCTGACTGTGATCACCACGCTGTTCTACTTTCACCCGGCCAGCAAAACAGCGGCCTCGTATTTCCGGACGGTGACGATCCTGCCGCAGTTGGGCGGTCGCGTATCCGAGGTTTATGTGACGAATAACCAGCAGGTTGTCGCAGGTCAGCCGATCTTTCGGATCGAGGACTTCACCCAAACCGCCATGGTCGAGGCCGCCCGGGCAGAAATTGCGCAGGTGCAGGCGTCCTTGAAAGTGGCCGAAACTGATCTGGCCGAAGCTGAGGCGGGAATCGCTGGCGCCAAGGCTGCGCTGGATCAGTCGCTGGAGGACCTTGAGCGTAACACTACCCTGCGGGACGAAGGCTCCAGTGCGGTGCGCCTGGCCGAGATTGACCGGCTGGAAAACCTTGTGGCCGAGCGTGAGGCACAATTGGTTGCTGCCCAAGCGCGGCGTGCGGCTGTGGGGCAGCAGATCGAAGAGCTGATCCCGGCGCAAATGGCCAGTGCCACCGCGCAACTGGACGCCGCAATGACCGAGCTGGAAAAGACCGTGATCAACGCGGGCGTCACTGGCCGGGTGGAACAGTTTGGCTTGCAGGTCGGCGACTACGTCAGTCCGCTATTGCGGCCAGCGGGTATCCTTGTTCCCTCGCAGTCGGGCCATAACCGGTTTCAGGCGGCGTTCAACCAAATGTCAGCGCAGGTCATCAAGCCCGGCATGATCGGAGAGCTGGGTTGCATGACCAAACCTTTCACCGTGATCCCCATGGTGGTGGTTCAAGTGCAAGACGTGATCCCTTCGGGCCAAATTCGGCCCACCGACGAATTGCGAGATGTTCAGACAAATACAGTCCCGGGATCTGTTCTGGTTTACATGGAGCCGCTCTACAAAGGCACGGCCGATGACATCCCACCGGGCAGTAATTGCCTTGCGAATGTCTATACCGACAATCACGAACGGCTAGAGCACGAAGAGTTGGGCTTTTGGCAATCAGCCGCCCTGCATGTGATCGACACGATCGGAGTGGTCCACGCCGCAGGCCTGCGCCTGCGCTTGATCCTGATGCCGGTGAATACGCTGGTGCTGACGGGGCACTGATTTCAACTTAGTCTGGCCGGGTACACGTTATCCGGCCAGACCGTTGCGGTGCAGCCCCGCAAAAACCTTTTCGTTACGGGCGTCGTCGTAGGGCCGCCAGTCCCGCATCCGGTCGACATAACCCTCGGACAGGCCTTCGCAGGCGGTCAGAGCTTCTTGCGCTTCACCCACGCGGTCCAAGGCGGCAAGGCAGATGGCGCGGCGATACAGCATGTTGGGATCGTTGGGGCGCACATTGACGGCGCGATCTGCCCAGTCCAACGCTTCGATATTTTCACCCGCAACCAGATACATTCGGGCAATTGCCCAGAAATAGAATCCGCGGTCAGGTTCCCGCGGAGACAAGGCCAGAGCCTTGCGTATTTCCTCGACTGCCTGTGGGCCGATACTGGGATCGGCAAGTTCGGACCGGTTGAAATAGGCCAGTTTAGCGCGTGTGAAAAAGGGGTTAAGGCGGATCGCGTATTCCAATTCCTTGAGGCTTAACGCTTTTTCTCCCTGCCAGACATAGGCTGTCGACATCACATAATGCGCAAACGGAGATTTATTTGCTAGCTCCAGCCCCTTTTGCGCAGCGGCCACACCCTTGGCCAACACATCTTTTGAGCGTTCGGACGCACCAAACCCATATTCCTTGAGATAGGCCCATCCTAGCCCCGCCCAGGCCTCACCATAGTCTTCATCCAGTGCCACAGCGGACTGAAACTCAATCTGTGCCGCTTGCAAATCTTCCAGCCCAGGCTTTCTAAGTCCCGACATCCCCCGCAGGTACCTTTCCCATGCCCCCAGATGGTCGGGGCGTTTGCGGCGAATGCGGTCGATCTCGCCCTCGACCAGCTCGGTGTCCAATGCGGTAACGACACGCAGGGTGATGTCGTCCTGAATCTCAAACACATCTTCGAACGGCCGGTCGTATTTCTCGGACCAGAGGGCAAGTCCGGTCGATCCCTCGATATATTCCACCGTCACCCGTACCCGTGGACCCGACCGGCGCAATGTTCCGGTCACAAGGTATTGCGCCCCCAGGACCCTCGCAGCGTCTTCGACACTCAGTTCTGGGTTCAGGGACAGGCTGGACGCGCCCGAAACAACCGGCACCCGACCCATCTGTTGCAGCCCCGAGATGATGTCTTCAGCCAGCCCTTCGGCAAAAAAGGCATGTCCGGGATCGGGGGAGTGATTCTGGAAAGGTAATACCGCAAGGGTCGGCGGCCCGGTTCGGATCGCAGGTTGGGACGGCACGGGCGATATCCCTTCGGCCTGCCAGCGAAACACGGTCAGAGGGCGCGAGATGTTCTTGAGTTGATGTTGACCATCATGTGTCAGGTTTTTTGTCTTACCCTGCGGCAGCGCATCGACAAATGCCTGCGAGGCGGCCAGTCCCCCGGCGTGGCAAAGCCCTTCCAACCGGGCGGCAATATTGACGCCGTCACCCAGAATGTCCTGATCGTCAACGAACACATCCCCAAGATGTTCCCCAATGCGCAGCAGAATGCGCGCGTCCGGTGGCTGCTGCCGGGCCTGGGCTGCGGCCTCGGCCTGAATGCGCATCGCAGCGGTTAGCGCCGCTTCAGGCTCCGGGAATTCGGCCAGAAAGCCGTCGCCCATCGTTTTGACCAATCGCCCCTGATTTTGATCCAACGCGGGCGAAATGATCGCGTTCCGCAGTTCGCGTACAGCGCGCAGGGTTCCGACCTCATCGGTTTCTGTCAGATGGGCGTAGCCCAACACATCCATGGCCAGAATGGCGGCACGTCTTTTGCCGTCTAGAAAATCCTCCATCGGCGATCCCTCGCAAGCCGTGCCTTGGGCTATCTTACGCGGTTTGCGCCATGAATGCATGACAAGAAAAAAGCCCGCCAAACGAGGCGGGCTTTGTCTCACACTATATACGCGTGGCTTACTGCGGAATTTCGCCCTCCAGTCCTTCGACGTAGAAGTTCATGCCAGCCAGTGTGCCGTCATCGGCGGTTTCACCGTCCGCCAGCCAGTCGCTGCCGTCCTGCTTTTTGATCGGGCCGGTGAAGGGGTGGTATTCACCAGCAGCCATTGCGGCTTTCAAAGCCAGCGCTTCTTCTTTGACGTCAGCAGGCACCGCGTCGGAGATCTCACCGATTGCGACCATGCCTTCGCGGATACCATCCCAGGTGTTCGCGCTTTCCCAGGTTCCGTCCATCACGGCCTTGGTCCGGGCGATATAGTAGGGGGCCCAGTCATCAATGATCGAGGATACGCGCGGGAAGGGGGCGTATTCGCTCATGTCCGACGCCTGACCAAAGGTGACAACATTGCCGGCCTCTTGCGCGGCGGCCTGCGGCGCGGTCGAGTCGGTGTGCTGCAGGATCACGTCTGCGCCCTGTTCGATCAGAACGGTGGCAGCGTCAGCTTCTTTTGCGGGGTCGAACCAGGTGTAGGCCCAGACAATCTTGAATTCGACATCCGGGTTCACGGCCTTGGCGTGGAGATAGGCCGAGTTGATGCCGCGGATCACTTCAGGGATCGGGTACGAGCCGATATACCCGATGATGTTCGACTTGGTCATTTTGCCCGCGATGTGACCCTGTACGGCGCGGCCTTCGTAGAAGCGGGCCGAGTAGACCGAGACGTTGGGCGCGGTTTTATAGCCGGTCGCGTGCTCGAACTTCACGTCGGGGAATTTCTTGGCAACGTTGATCGTCGGGTCCATGTAGCCGAACGAAGTGGTAAAGATCAGGTCCGCGCCTTCCAGCGCCATCTGTGTCATTACGCGTTCCGCATCCGGGCCTTCGGGGACGGATTCAACGAAGACGGTTTCAACCTTGTCACCGAATTCCTCTTCAACGGCCAGACGGCCCTTGTTGTGCTCATACGTCCAGCCGCCGTCGCCTACGGGGCCGACATAGACAAAGCCGACCTTGGTTTTGTCTTCGGCCATGGCGCCTGTCGCCAGACCCAGCGCCATTGCCGCGCTTGTCAGAAGTGAAGTGAATTTCATGTAGTTACTCCCCAAGTTGGTTCAGTTGGCCTCTAGTGCGAGGCATGGAAGGTCCGGCCCAGTGAGGCAGGTGCGCTGCTCTTGTCGGCCGAAAGGATCACAAGCACAAGGATCGTGATGATATAGGGCGACATTGCCAGATACTCGACAGGAATGGCAACGCCTGCTGCCTGCAAATTAAGCTGCAACACGGTGATACCGCCGAACAAATAGGCACCCAGCAACGCGCGCCACGGTTTCCAGCTGGCGAAGACCACCAGCGCAAGGGCGATCCAGCCGACACCGGCCGTCATGCCCTCGGTCCACTGAGGGACGCGGATCAGGCTGATGTAAGCCCCGCCCAGGCCTGCGCACGCCCCGCCGAACAGGATCGCCATGATACGGATCTTGATGACCTTGTAGCCAAGCGCGTGGGCCGCGTCGTGGTTTTCGCCGACCGCGCGCAGGATCAGGCCGACGCGGGTGTATTTTAGCGTGGCCCAAACCGCCGCAGTCAGAGCAATTCCGACGTAAAGGATCGGGTCGTGCTGGAACAGGATCGGGCCGATAACCGGGATATCGCTGATCAGCGGGATGTGAATATCCCCCATGCTGGGCGGTTTGATCCCCACATAGCTTTGACCCAGAAGGGCGCTGAAACCCAATCCAAACAAGGTGAGCGCAAGGCCACTGGCAACCTGGTTGGCCAACGCAACCTGCGTCAGCAGCACAAACAACAGGGACAGTACCGCGCCGCCGATCGCCGCAGCGATAAAGCCCAGCCAGGGTGATCCGGTCTCGACCGAGATTGCAAAACCGCTGATTGCGCCGACGATCATCATGCCCTCGACACCGAGGTTTAGAACACCTGCTTTTTCGACGACCAGCTCTCCGATCGCGGCCAAAAGCAGGGGGGTTGCGGCCACCATCAAAGAGGCGACCAAGAGGACGGGGTTGATTTCACCAAGGTCCATTACGCTACCTCGCTACGGGCCGCACGGATGCGGTAGTTGGTCAAAAGATCGAAGGCCAGCAGGAAGAACAGAAGCATCCCCTGGAACACCTGAATGGCGGCGGCAGGCAGGCCAAGCTGGGACTGCGCGATTTCACCACCGATATAGGTCAGCGCCATCAGGCCACCGGCCAGCAGGATACCCACCGGGTGCAGACGACCGAGAAAGGCCACAATGATCGCGGTGAAGCCATAGCCGACGTTGAAGTCGATGCTGACCACACCTGAAGGTCCCGAAACCTCGAACATTCCGGCCAGTCCTGCCAAGGCGCCGGAAACGCCCAAGCAGAACAGGATCAGGCGGGCCGGGTTCACACCTGCGAATTTCGCAGCGCGCGGTGCCTCACCCGTCAGGCGGATGTGAAAGCCCAGCATGTGACGGTTGAGCAGGACATAGGCAAAGATCACGGCGATCAGCGCTGTCACCACACCCCAGTGCATCCCGGACCCGGCGATCAGTTCCGCGTTATGCGCACTGTCATAGGCTTGCAGGTTACGCGATCCGGGAAAGCCGAACCCTTCGGGGTTTTTCAGCAGACCCAGCGAAACCGAGGCCAGCATCTGTTCGGCCACATAGACCAGCATCAGCGAAACAAGGATTTCATTGGTGCCAAAGCGGACCTTCAGAAAGGCAGGGATCATTGCCCAGAGCCAGCCACCGAACGCACCGGCAATTACCATGATCGGAAAGATGTAGAACGCGTCCAGCGGATAAAAGGCCAGACCTGCACCTGCGCCAAAGATGGCGCCCATGATGTACTGCCCTTCGGCGCCGATATTCCAGATACCGGCCCGAAAGCCCAGCGACAGGCCGATGGCGATCAGCACCAGCGGCGCACCTTTCACCAGAAGTTGCGGGCGGTAGTAAAAGGCGAACTCACCAAACAGCGGTTCCCAGAAAATGGTACCGATGGCTTCGACCGGGTTCTTACCCAAAATGGCGAACAGGATGCCGCCGAAAAGCATGGTCGCCACTACCGCGACCAGAGGGGTGGCATAAGACCACGCCTTGGACGGCTGAGGCCGTTTCTCCAACACAATCATCTACTCACACCCCCGTTTTCATCTTTTTCTGTAATGCTTTAGACATGGGCTACCTCCATGCCGTGTGCGCCACCCATCATCAGGCCGATTTCGTCTACCGTCAGCCCAGTGGTCGGGCGGGGTGCGCTTAGTCGTCCTTCGTTCAAGGCCGCGAAACTGTCTGAGATTTCCATCAGTTCATCCAGATCCTGACTGATGCAGATGACCGCTGTGCCCTTGGCCGCCAGGTCCAGAATGGCCTGCCGGATCGAGGCCGCCGCCGCCGCGTCCACACCCCAAGTGGGTTGGTTCACGACCAGAACGTCCGGGTTTTGCAGAACTTCGCGTCCGATCACGAATTTCTGCAGGTTCCCGCCCGATAGCGATCGCGCGGCGTTCTCTGGCCCCGGCGTGCGTACGTCGAACGCCTCGATGATCTTTTCCGCAAAGTTCTTGGTGTCGGCCCACTTCAGGAACCCATTGCTTTCCAGTCCTTTGCGGACAGAACCCGTCAGCAGGGCGTTTTCCGTCAGGCTCATGTCCGGTGCGGCCGCGTGGCCCAGACGTTCTTCGGGCGCGGTCAGCACGCCCAGCTTGCGTCGCGCGGTGGGGCCAAGCTTGCCAATCGGTTGGCCGTTGAACTTGATCGCATCTGCCGTTGTCTGGATTTCACCGGACAAAACGCCCAGCAGTTCGTCCTGACCGTTCCCGGCGACACCACCAATGCCCAGAACCTCGCCCTTGCGGACGGTCATGTGTACATTGCGCAGCGCCGTGCCAAACTCGGAAGGCGAGGGCACCGACAATCCGCTTACATCCAGCGCGACGTCGCCAAATTCTCGGCCACCGCGTTCAGGTGTTTGTAGGGTCGAGCCCACCATCATTTCAGCCATGTCACGGGCCGAGGTTTCAGCCGGAACACATTCGCCGACGTTCTTGCCCAGCCGCAGAATTGTGGCGTGATCGCAGAGCGTGCGGATCTCTTCCAGCTTGTGCGAAATATACAGGATCGAGGTGCCCTCGGACCGCAGTTTGTTCAGGGTCTCAAACAGGATCTCGACCTCTTGCGGGGTCAGAACCGATGTGGGTTCGTCCATGATCAGCAGCTTGGGATCCTGCAACAGACAGCGGATGATCTCGACCCGCTGACGTTCGCCCGCCGACAGATCGCCGACGGTGCGAAACGGGTCCAGAGGCAGGCCGTATGTTTCGGACACTTCGCGGATACGCGAGGCCAGATCGCCCATTGGCGGCGGGTTCTCCATCCCCAGCGCAATGTTTTCGGCCACGTTCAATGCGTCAAACAACGAGAAATGCTGGAATACCATCGCGATCCCGTCAGCCCGCGCCGCACGCGGTTCGGGTGGTGCAAAGGGCTGGCCGCGCAGCAGCATCGTGCCGCTGTCGGGTTTCACCAGCCCATAGATCATTTTCACCAGCGTGGATTTGCCCGCGCCATTCTCGCCCAACAGGGCGTGAACTTCGCCTTCGCCGATGTCAAAAGACACCTGATCATTGGCCACGACGCCGGGATAGGCTTTAGTCAGCCCTTGTAAGCTTAGGAGTGGAGTGGTCACGCGCTCAGGTCCTTCTTCAACTCGTTCTGCCGGGCGGGGCGCAGCAATTGTGCTGCGACACCAACGGCGATCATCTGCGGGTGTTTGCCCAGACCGGGGTCACCGATGGGGCAGGTGATCCGGCTGATCCGTTCGGGCGAGTGCCCTAGGGCGGCCAGCCGCGACCGGAATCGCGCCCACTTCGTAGCCGAGCCGATCAGCCCGGCAAAGCCGAAACCGTGCGTCAGCAAACGGTTGCAAAGTTCCAGGTCCAGATTGTGGGAATAAGTCAGAACCAAATGCTCGGCATCACGCGGGGCATGACGGACAAGTTCGGCGGGTTTTGCGGCGGGTACAGCCGTAACAGATGCCGGGATATCGCCGGGAAACCGTTCCGGGCCGGAATCGACCCATGTGATTGCCAGCTCAGGCAGCGGTGACAGAACATCGACCAATGCGCGCCCGACATGGCCAGCGCCCCAAATCCACAGCTTGCGGGTCGGTTTGTGGACGGGCTCAACCATCCAACCGTCAAGAAGGTGGGGCTGTGGAACTGTTCCTTGTCCGCGTACCTGTGCCATCAACCGTTTGACTGACAAGGGCATTTCGGCGCCGGACGCTGAACGTGCGATGATCGTGTCGTCCAGCGCGTTCACTGCATCAAGGTCATAGACCTCGGTCAATAACGAGACTGCGCCACCGCAGCATTGTCCAAGATCGGGGCCAAGCGCGTGTTGCGTCAGACGGGAAGGCACAGTTTGAGTGCGCGCTGCTTCTGCTGCTTGATATTCCAGCGTGCCACCGCCGATCGTGTCGGATTGCCCGCCCTGCCAGACCAGCATGGCGGCACCGACTTCGCGCGGGGATGACCCCTTGATCGCAGCGATGACGACCCGGGTGACTTTCCCGTGGGTGTTGACCGCCTCCCTCAAAGCCTCAAGGTCAAATCCCATCAGATGTCTCCCTTCATCCGTTGAATGCCATGCCAGACCTGTTCAGCCGTGGCGGGGGCATCCAGCGCGGGATAGCTGTCTCCGCACGCGGCGACCGCATTCGACAGCGCCAGCCATGCCGAGATACCCAGCATGAATGGTGGCTCACCCACCGCTTTCGAGCGATAGATCGTGTCCTCGCGGTTCTCGCCATCCCAAAGCGCTACGTTGAAAATGTCGGGCCGATCCGAACAGGCCGGGATCTTGTAGGTCGAGGGGGCGTGCGTGCGTAGATTGCCCTTGCCGTCCCAGACCAGCTCCTCGGTCGTCAGCCATCCCGCGCCCTGCACGTAGCCGCCTTCGACCTGCCCGATGTCCAACGCCGGGTTCAGCGATGCGCCCGCGTCATGCAGGATATCGGTGCGCAGGATGCGGTTCTCACCGGTCAGAGTGTCCACCGCGACCTCGGTGATCGAGGCCCCATATGCGAAGTAGAAAAACGGGCGCCCACGACCTGCGATCCTGTCCCATTCGATCTTGGGAGTTTTGTAGAACCCCGTGGCGGACAGGCTGATCCGGCCCTGATAGGCCAGCGCCGCAGCCTCGGCAAAGGTATAGCGTTCTTCGCCGACCGAAACGTGGCCATCCGTGAAGGTGACTGTCGACGGATCGGCCTGATGCCGCTCGGCCAGATAGTCAGCCATCCGGTCACGGATCGTGTCGCAGGCGGCTTTGACGGCCATGCCATTCAGATCACTGCCCGAGGATGCCGCAGTTGCCGATGTATTCGGCACCTTGGCTGTGTCGGTTGCAGTGATCTTGACCATGTCCAGCGGAATTCCGAACCGTAACGCAGCCACTTGCGCGACCTTCTGGAACAGGCCCTGTCCCATCTCGGTCCCGCCATGGTTCAGATGGACCGAGCCGTCCTGATACACATGCACCAGCGCGCCCGCCTGATTGAGGTGAGTCAGCGTGAAGGAAATCCCGAACTTCACCGGAGAAAAGGCGATGCCCTTCTTGATCACGCTGTTCTCGGCATTCCATTTTTCTATCGCTGCCTTGCGCGCCGCATAGTCACTTGATTTCAGCAACGCTGCGGTCATGCCGTGCAGCTCAAAATCGCTGACTTCCATGCCGTAAGGCGTGGTATTGCCGCCAGCGGGAAGAGGGCGCAAAGGCGTGTCGCCCATCTCAACGGCGCCGCGGCTGGTCAGGTCTTCATGCGGGTCGGGATGGCCGAGTGGTTTGTCGGCTGGTTCACCTTCGGCCACCTTGTGCGCGGGTTCGTAGTAGTTCCGGCGTCGCAGTTCCACAGGGTCCAATCCAAGCGCGTGCGCGGCGTGATCCATCACGCGTTCGATCCCGACCATACCCTGAGGGCCGCCGAACCCGCGATAGGCGGTGGCGGATTGGGTGTTTGTTTTCAGTCGGTGGCTTTCAATCCGCGCGTTGGGCAACAGATAGGCGTTGTCGGAATGCAGCATCGCGCGGTCCGCCACGGGCAAGGACAAGTCCTGCGCCCAGCCGCAGATGGCGTGGTGCAGGAACGAAACACCCTGAATATGACCATTCTCATCGAACCCGGCTTTGTAGGAAATACGGAAGGCATGGCGTTTGCCGGTGATGATCATGTCATCATCGCGATCATAGCGCATCTTGCAGGCCTTACCCGTCGCACGCGCGGCCACGGCACATGCTACGGCCAAAGCGTTGCCCTGACTTTCCTTGCCGCCAAAGCCGCCACCCATTCGGCGGGTTTCCACACGAACAGCGTGCATCGGAACGCCCAGAGCGTCTGCCACCTTGTGCTGAATCTCTGTCGGGTGCTGGGTCGAGCTGTGGACCAGAATGTCCGCGCCCTCATTCGGCACGGCAAGCGCAGCCTGGCCTTCCAGATAGAAATGCTCCTGCCCACCGAGTTCAAACGACCCTTCGATCACATGAGCCGCGCCCGCAATGGCCGCATCCGCGTCGCCCTTGGCGTAAATGCGCGGACCGTCCTCGAACCGGCTGTCCGCGGCCAGTGCATCTTCGATTGTCAGGATCGGAGTTTCCTCAGCATAGTCGATCTTGCCCAGACGCGCGGCCTTTCGCGCGGCCAGATGGCTGGTGGCAACGACTAGAAATACCGGCTGACCGACATAGTGAACGGTTCCGTCCGACAGCAGCGGTTCATCATGGATTGAAGGTGAGACATCGTTGGCAAAAGGCAGGTCATCAGCCGTCATGACCATGACAACCCCATCAGCCGCTTTTACAGCCGACAGGTCCATGCCTGATATCTTGCCCTTGGCGATCGGGCTGAGGCCAAAGGCCAGGTGCAGGCTGCCCTTGGGTGTGGGGATGTCGTCCACGTACCGCGCAGAGCCAGAAACATGCAGTGGGGCTGCGTCGTGGGGGAGGGGTTTGGTCACGCTCATGCCGACACCTCCAACACGTTGGTCACTTCGCCCTGATCTTCGAGGAAATAGCGCTCGAGCATCGCTTTAGCGGTTTCCAGACGATAAGTGGCCGAGGCGCGCATGTCCGTGAGTGGTTGGTAGTCGTCGGCAAAGGCAGGCAGCGCGGCCTGAATGGTCGCAGCGGTCCATTGTTTACCGATCAATGCGGCCTCGACATGGGTTGCCCGTTTCGGCGTGCCGGCCATTCCGCCAAACGCGATCCGCGCTTGGGTTACGGTGCCCTCTGAAACGGTGATATTGAAACATCCGCAGACGGCCGAGATATCCTGATCAAACCGCTTGCTGAGCTTGTATGCCTTTAGGCGGTCCGCCTGTCGCGGGAAGCTGACGGCCTCAACGAATTCTCCGGGTGCGCGGTCTTGTTTGCCGTAGTCGATGAAGAAGTCTTCCAGCGGCATCGAGCGTCGCTCGTCGGCTTTGCGCAGATGCAAAGTTGCGCCAAGGGCAATCAAGGCAGGCGGGTTGTCCCCGATGGGCGATCCGTTGGCGATATTACCCCCCACGGTCGCGGCGTGGCGGACCTGTACGCTGGCATAACGACGGATCATCTCGGCGTAAGAGGGGTGGAGGTCGCTCAGAGCCGCGCCCATCCGGTTCATGTCGACCATGGCGCCGAAACGAATTTCTTCGTCGGTGATCGTGATCTGTTTCAAGTCTTCGCAGCGGCTAAGGAAAATCACCGGGTCGAGATCACGCAGTTGTTTGGTAACCCAAAGGCCCACATCCGTGGCCCCGGCGACCAACGTCGCATCGGGGTATTGCGCATAAAGCTCTGCCAGTTCGTCGGCGGAGTTGGGGAGGTAGGGGGGCTCTGCCCCCCGGCCTGCGGCCTCCCCCCGAAGTATTTTTGAACAAGAGAAGGTTTGGTCGCCGGTGATCCATTCCGGGACGGGGTGCTGTTCGGCGGCCTCGGCTGCGCGGATGATTGGGGCATAGCCGGTGCAGCGGCAGAGGTTGCCAGCAAGCTGCGTATCGTGGTCGGTTGTGCCATTTGCGTGGCTTGCGACCATCGACATCACAAAACCGGGGGTGCAAAAGCCGCATTGCGATCCGTGCAGGTCGACCATGGCCTGTTGCACCGGGTGGGCGTCACCATTTGGGCTGCTGGCGCCTTCGACAGTGCGTACCGCTTTGCCATGCAGTTGCGGGAGGAACAGGATACAGGAGTTCAGCGCCTTCGCGCCTCCCACATCCGTGACCATGACGGTGCAGGCCCCGCAATCGCCTTCGTTGCAGCCCTCTTTGGTGCCGGTCAGGCTGCGATCGTCGCGCAGCCAGTCCAGCAGGGTGGCCGTCGGATCAACATCCGACAGCTCCACTGTCTCTCCGTTCAGAAGAAACGTGATATCCATTCGTGAAACCCGTCGCCTTACCCGGTTGCGCCCTTGGGTGCCCTCCTTCGATGCGACGTAGAAAGAGTGGCGGGCGGATAGCTTGCCGTCAGATGTTAGAAACAGCGTGCCTTATCTGGCAAGAAAAACTGCCTGTGATATGTACCATTGACCGTATCTGATGGAGAATCTTTTGGTCTCGCTGCCAATTAGTCATTTGTTATTAAACATATTTTTGAAGTGGCAGCGCTGCCATTCCCGAAGCACCTTCTGGAAAAGCCGAATAATAGACGCCGATTTTTTAGGCATTGAAAGGGTGCGGTTCGCGCTTTTGCCGGGCCGCAGGCTGGGATAGCGTAGCGGTCATGAGTAGTACCCCTCGATTCATTCACCTCCGCGTTCACACCGAATATTCCCTGCTGGAAGGCGCTGTGCGGCTGAAAAAGCTGCCGGGTCTGTGTGAAAAGATGGAGATGCCCGCCGTCGCTGTTACTGACACCAACAGCATGTTCTCAGCTTTGGAGTTTTCCGTAACAGCCAGTGGCGCGGGTGTGCAGCCGATCATGGGGTGTCAGGTTGATCTGACATATGTTCAGGCGCAGCCCGGCGAAAAGCCCAAAGCACCCGCGCCACTGGTGTTGTTGGCGCAGTCTGAGGTTGGTTATGAAAACCTGATGAAGCTCAGTTCATGCTTATACGTGGACAAGGGCGGGCAGTTGCCGCAGGTCACGTTGGAGGAATTGGCGGATCGGTCAGATGGCTTGATCTGCCTGTCCGGCGGCCCGGATGGGCCAGTTGGTATGTTGCTGCAACAGGGGCAGCGCCCGGCGGCGGAGGCCTTGGTGGATCGGCTTGCCGGTATGTTCCCGGATCGCCTTTACATTGAATTGCAACGCCATCCTGGTGAGGGTGGACAGCCCGAGGCAGAACGCCTGACCGAGCGTAGTCATGTCGAGATGGCCTATGCCAAGAACTTGCCTTTGGTCGCCACCAATGATGTCTATTTCCCTACATCAGATATGTATGAGGCGCATGATGCGCTGATCTGTATCTCGGAGGGTGCGTATGTCGATCAGCAGGACGGTCGCCGCCGCCTGACAGCGCAGCACTATTTCAAGTCGCAGCAAGAGATGACGACGTTGTTCGCTGATCTGCCCGAGGCGATTGAAAACACGGTTGAAATAGCGCGGCGTTGCGCCTTCATGGCCTATCGCCGCGATCCGATCTTGCCCAAATTTGCCGATGACGAGGTGGCCGAGCTGCGCCGTATCGCCAACGAGGGGTTGCAGAAACGTCTGGCAGTGATCCCGCATGCGGTGACGCCCGAGGAATATCAGGAACGGCTGGATTTCGAACTTGGCATCATCGAAGGGATGGGGTTCCCCGGCTACTTCCTGATCGTTGCGGATTTCATCCAATGGGCCAAGGACCACGACATTCCCGTCGGGCCGGGGCGGGGGTCTGGCGCGGGTTCGTTGGTGGCATATGCACTTACGATTACCGACCTTGATCCGCTGCGCTACAGCTTGCTGTTTGAACGGTTCCTGAACCCCGAGCGGGTCTCGATGCCCGACTTTGATATCGACTTCTGCATGGATCGCCGCGAAGAAGTGATCCGCTATGTTCAGCAGAAATACGGGCGCGACAAGGTGGGGCAGATCATCACCTTTGGTGCGTTGCTGTCCAAGGCTGCCGTGCGCGATATCGGGCGAGTGCTGCAGATGCCTTACGGGCAGGTGGATCGCCTGTCGAAGATGATCCCGGTCGAAGGGGTCAAACCCGTCTCCATCGAAAAGGCGCTGAAAGACGAACCCCGTCTGCGTGAAGAAGCGCGCAACGAGGAAGTCGTGGACCGGCTGCTAACCTATGGCCAACAGGTCGAGGGGCTGCTGCGGAACGCCTCGACTCATGCGGCGGGGGTTGTGATCGGGGATCGGCCTTTGGACGCGCTGGTGCCTCTGTATCAGGATCCGCGCTCGGACATGCCCGCAACCCAGTTCAACATGAAATGGGTTGAACAGGCCGGGCTGGTGAAATTCGATTTTCTGGGTCTGAAAACGCTGACGGTGATCCAGAACGCGATGGACATCATCTTCAAATCCGGGCGACCCCTGCATATCGCCGCCGATGGCACCGAGCTTTACGAACCGGCAGAGGGGGCCGAGAACCAGATCAACGCCATCCCGCTGGATGATGAGGCGACATATAAGCTCTATTCTGCGGCCAAGACAGTGGCGGTGTTCCAGGTGGAATCCTCGGGCATGATGGATGCGCTCAAGCGCATGAAACCCACTTGTATCGAGGATATCGTGGCCCTTGTGGCGCTGTACCGCCCCGGCCCGATGGAGAACATCCCGACCTATTGCGAGGTCAAGAACGGGCAGCGGAAAATCGAATCCGTGCATCCGCTGATTGACCACATCCTTGAGGAAACGCAGGGCATCATCGTTTATCAGGAGCAGGTTATGCAGATCGCTCAGGTCATGGCGGGGTACAGCCTTGGCGGCGCGGACCTGCTGCGCCGCGCGATGGGTAAAAAGATAAAAGAGGCGATGGACGCCGAACGCCCCAAGTTTGAAAAGGGTGCGGGTGAAAACGGCGTGGACGCCAAGAAGGCATCCGAGGTGTTCGACCTGCTGGAGAAATTCGCCAACTACGGCTTCAACAAATCCCACGCGGCGGCTTATGCGGTGGTCAGCTATCAGACCGGCTGGCTGAAAGCGAACCACCCGGTCGAGTTCATGGCCGGTGTCATGAACTGCGATATCCACCTGACCGACAAGCTGGCTGTCTATTTCGAAGAAGTCCGCAAGGGGCTGGAACTGCCCTATGTGCCGCCCTGCGTAAACCGGTCCTTGGCGACGTTCGACGTGGTTGAAGGGCATCTGGTCTATGCGTTGGGCGCGCTGAAAAACGTGGGTGTTGAGGCGATGAACCTTGTGGTCGATGGACGTCGCGCCGGAGGAGCGCAGGATGAAACGAGCGATAAGCCTTTCGTGAACCTGTTCGATTTTGCCCGCCGGGTGGATTTGAAAAAGGTCGGTAAACGCCCACTTGAGATGATGGCACGGGCGGGGGCGTTTGATCAGCTCGACAAGAACCGCCGCCGCGTGTTCGAAAGCCTTGAGCAATTGGTGCAGTATTCAGCCGCAATTCATGATCAGAAGAATTCAAACCAGGTGTCCCTGTTCGGCGAGGCCGGGGATGATCTGCCAGAGCCGCGCCTGTCCACGACGCCGGACTGGTTGCCAGCCGAACGTCTGAGCGAAGAATTCAAGGCCATCGGGTTTTACCTGTCGGGCCATCCGTTGGACGACTACATGCCCGCATTGAAGCGCAAACAAGTGATGACGCTGGATGAGGTAACAGACAAGGCGCGCTCTGGCCCGTTTATTGCGAAAATGGCAGGCGTGGTCGCCGGGCGGCAAGAAAGGAAATCCGCCAAAGGCAATCGGTTCGCCTTTGCGCAATTGTCTGACCCAACGGGCGCGTATGAGGTGACGCTATTCTCTGAAACGCTTGAGAAGTCGCGGGAATATCTGGAAACTGGCGCACAGGTAGTTTTGACCGCCGAAGCCACAATGGAGGCTGATCAGTTGAAGTTGCTGGGTCGGTCGGTAGGCCCAGTAGATACGGTCGTGGCCGATGCGGGGGCCACCGGTCTGCGCATTTTTGTGGACGAAGAACAAGCCCTGCCCACCGTGGCCAAAGTGCTGGAGGATGCGGCGGGTGCTGCCAAAAACGCCGCGCGCGGGCCGATCCAATTGTTGTTGATGGCCCCCGGCCTGCCAGGTGAGGTCGAGATGGAACTGGGACATGATTTTCCGATCAACCCGCAGATCAAGGGGGCAATCAAATCTCTGGACGGTGTCATGTCGGTTGAGGAAATCTGAAAACCCACGGTTCATTGCCAGAAGACGCCTGTCGGGGTAGGCTGGAATTCTGTTGAAATTCATTTGGGTTAAGTCGCGGGAGGACGCCAAATGGGAAATTCCAGGCTGTATTTCAAAATATGGGTGGTCGCGGTTGCAACCTCGCTGGTTCTGATGCCGGCGACACAGGCGCTCGCGGACAAGAAAAAGGAAGAAGACGCGATCAAGGGCGCTTTGATAGGCGCAGGGGTCGGAGCTTTGGTCGGTGACGGCAAAGGTGCGGCGGCTGGCGCGGTTGTCGGGGCCATAATCGGTGCCAACAAGTAGTATCCGGACCTGTCGGACCGAGTGCAAAAGCTAAATTCGAAAGGACTTGATATGCGTTTTCACGTATTCACGCTGGTTTCAGCCGCTGCGTTTTTGGCGGTGCCTATGGCAGCTAAGGCCGACGACGAAGCTGATCAGATGAAGCAGGACGCTTTGCCGTTGATGTATCACACCTGCGCCTCGGTCATTGAAGAGGCGGACGGGAATGACGAATATGTTCTGGATGTCGTCGGCAAGATGACGGCTTTGTCGCTGTATAATCGGCAGATCGACATTGAGGCATATGCGGCGTCCGACGAAGACAAGGCCAAATTACGCGAAACCTTTCTGGCCGCGCTGACCGAAGGATGTGATGGTGACGAGGACGCGCTGTTGGGTGGTGTGGTCGATTCAGCGGTGAAAAAGACCTTGGGATTGTAAGTCTTCAGTAATGCGGCGGGCGTTCGTCGCCAAAGACGACACCGCCGGACCCTTCTTGTGCCCGTTCAGCCTCGCGTTGCAATAGCATCTCGACGCGTCGGGTCAGGCGGTCGATCTCGGATTGCTGGGCCGTGACGACTGCGTTCAGATCTTCGACCGTGCGGGTCAGGTAGGCGATCTGTTCTTCCAGATGCTGCATGGGGATCTCCTTTGGGCGTGGTCATAGCGGCACGGGCGGACCATGACCAGCGAAAGCGCGCCTTGCCCCGATGCGGGGCATGGGATAGACCGCGCGCGGAACACTAAACGCCCAAGGACGCCCCACATGGCCAAGCCCAAGAAACAGCCCCGCCCCAAGGCCGTAACGCCGAAAGGGTTTCGCGACTATTTCGGCCAGGAAGTCTCGCAGCGCGCGCAGATGCTGCAGACGATTGCGGACGTCTATCATCGGTACGGGTTTGACGCATTGGAAAGCAGCGCGGTGGAAACCGTTGAGGCACTTGGCAAGTTCCTTCCGGATGTGGATCGCCCGAATGAGGGCGTGTTCGCGTGGCAGGAATTTGACGAGGGCGGAAATGGTGACTGGATGGCCCTGCGTTATGACCTGACAGCACCCTTGGCCCGTGTCTATGCGCAGCACCGCAATGATCTACCGACGCCCTATCGCCGCTATGCGATGGGTCCGGTCTGGCGGAACGAAAAGCCGGGGCCGGGGCGATATCGTCAGTTTTATCAATGCGATGCGGATACAGTTGGCACGGCGTCGATGGCCGCCGACGCCGAGATATGCGCGATGCTGTCGGACACGTTGGAGACCGTGGGAATTCCGCGCGGCGACTATCTGGTGCGGGTGAATAACCGCAAGGTTTTGAATGGCGTGCTTGAGGCGATGGAGCTGGGCGAAGACGCCGCTGCCCGCGACAATGTCCTGCGCACCATCGACAAGTTCGACAAGGTTGGCGAGGCCGGCGTGCGTGAACTGCTGACCAAGGGCCGTCTGGATGCCTCGGGCGCGTTCATCGACGGTGTCGGCCTCAGCGACGATCAGGCCGAGCCGGTAATTGCCTTCCTGACCTCCAAGGCTGTGGATGCCGCCGGAACGCTGGCGAACCTGCGCGCTGCTGTAGGTGACAGCAAGATCGGTGCAGATGGGATTGCCGAACTGGAACAGATCGGCGCCTTGTTGGATGCGGGCGGCTACGGTTCGGACCGGATCGAGATTGATCCGTCGGTCGTGCGTGGACTGGGCTATTACACCGGCCCGATCTATGAGGCCGAGCTGACTTTTGAGATATTCGATGAGAAGGGCCGTAAGCGGCAGTTCGGGTCGGTTGCCGGGGGCGGTCGCTATGATGATCTGGTCAAACGGTTTACTGGGCAGGAAGTGCCTGCGACGGGCGTGTCCATCGGTGTCGACCGGCTGCTGGCCGCCCTGCGCGAAAAGGGTCGGATTGCGGCGCAAGCCAGCGGCCCCGTCGTCGTCACGGTAATGGACCGCGACTGTATGGCCGATTATCAGGCTATGGTGGCCGAGCTGCGCAATGCTGGCATCCGGGCCGAGGTTTATCTGGGCAACCCCAAGAACTTTGGCAATCAGCTGAAATATGCGGACAAGCGCAATTCTCCGATTGCAGTAATCGAGGGCGGTGACGAAAAGGCCAACGGGATCGTGCAAATCAAGGACCTGATCCTTGGGGCCAAGATCGCCGAAAGCGCCACGCTTGAGGAATGGAAAGAACGCCCCAGCCAGTTCGAGGTACCACGCGGTGATCTGGTCGCCAAGGTGCGCGAAATTCTGGACAGTCAGGACTGACCTATGGCCAACCGTTCCCAGATACAGGCCCGCGCCGCGATGATGCGCGTCAGGTTCGAGGCGGCAGGCGCGCAGGTCGTGGACCCTCCGCTGCTGCAACCTGCGGACACGCTGCTGGACCTTTATGGCGAGGATATCCGCGCGCGCGCCTATGTGACCTCGGACGCGTTGCGGGGCGAGCAGATGCTGCGTCCGGACTTCACCCTGCCCGTGGTGCAGATGCATATGTCAGACGGGGCCGAGCCAGCGCGCTATACCTATTCCGGTGAGGTTTTCCGCCGTCAGGAGCACGACCCGGACCGTTCGAATGAATATATTCAGGTCGGGTATGAGGTATTCGACCGCAACGACCCCGCAGGCGCGGATGCGGAAGTTTTCTCGTTATTTGCGCTGCAATTGCGTGGCTTGCCGTTGCGCGCGGCGACCGGGGATATCGGGATCCTGACCGCCGCCGTTGCGGGTCTGAAAACCACCGACCGCCGTAAAGCCGCGCTGATGCGGCACCTGTGGCGGCCTCGCCGCTTCCGCGTTCTTTTGGATCGCTTCGCTGGTCGCAAGCCCGGCCCGGAAGGGCGTGACACTCTGCTGGATGCCAAAGACCCACTTGCCAATGAAGCGCCTATGATCGGCAAACGCCGCGCCGCCGAGATCGAGGCGCGGATCGCCGCGCTGCGCGAAGATCGCGATACGCCTCCGATTTCGGATAACGAATTGGTCGGGCTGGAAACCCTGTTGAACGTGCGCGAAACGATGCCCTTCGCACTGGAGCAATTGCGAGATGTGGCGGTGGATTTACCGCAGATCACCCCGGCGTTGGACAGGCTTGAGGCGCGGGTCGCGTCGCTGCAGGCGCGTGGCGTGGATGTGGAGCGGCTGGATTTCGAAGCCGCCTATGGCCGCACGTCGATGGAATATTACGACGGCTTTGTATTCGGTTTTTACGCCGAAGGTCGCCCCGACCTGCCGCCCGTTGCAACCGGCGGACGCTATGACGCGCTGACCCGGCAGTTGGGGAACGGGGCCGAAATTCCGGCCGTAGGTGGCGTCATTCGCCCTGACCTGATGCTTGAAATCGAGGAGGCCGCGCAATGAGTTTGAAACTGGGCGTGCCCTCGAAGGGCCGGTTGATGGACAAGACCTTTGGCTGGTTCGAAAAGCGCGGCATCACCCTGTCGCGCAGCGGATCGGACCGGGAATACGCGGGTAAAGTCGATGGGATCGACGGTGTTTCACTGATCCTGCTATCCGCAGGGGAAATCCCGCGCGAACTGGCCGCTGGGCGCATTCATCTGGGTGTGACCGGTATTGATCTGGTGCATGAGAAACTGCCGCGCTGGGAACAGCAGGTCGAACAGATATCACAGCTTGGTTTTGGCAAAGCGGACCTGATCATCGCGACCCCCGCCTGTTGGGTGGACGTGGATACACTGGACGATCTGGATGCGGCGGCGGCAGCCTTCCGAAAAACTCATGGTCACCGGCTGCGGATTGCGACCAAGTATCACCGGCTGGTGCGGGAATTCCTGACGGATGCGGGCGTGGCGGATTATACGCTGGTCGACAGTCAGGGCGCGACCGAGGGCACCGTGATGAACGAAACCGCCGAGGCGATTGCTGACATCACCTCGACCGGGGAAACCCTGCGCGCGAACCACCTGAAAATCCTGACCGACGGGCTAATCCTGCAATCGCAGGCAACGCTATGGCGCAGCCGTGTGGCCAAGTATGAGGCTGAGGACAAAGCCGTTCTATCCGAACTGCTGGACCGCCTTAGCTAAAGCAACCCGATATCCGCCAATGCGCGGTTCAGATCGTCGGGCAGGGCGTCGTCTTGCTCGCGGCCCTTGGGCAGATCGGCCGGAGTATCCTCGGGTTTCAGATAGCGCCAGCCTTGAAAGGGGCGCTTCAGGGCGTTCTGGGTGCGGTGTACTTCGGGGTCCAGTACGATCGCGCAACGACGGATGCCGTCCTCGCCCCGAACCTCGTCCAATCGCAAGATGCGCTGGCGGCATTGGATCACGCCTTTGATCACCCAATAGATTGATCCGCCGTTCAGAATCTCGGTCTCGCGTTTGGGCCACATGCGGGTGACATGGCGCGGGCAGCCGTCCTCATAGAGCGGTTTACGGCTGTCCTGCCACGCCATCAACGTATCGACGCTTTCCGATCCGACCGAAAGTTTGATGAGGTTTACGTACTTATCCACAGCTTTCCCACAGAGTCGTCCCAAGGCCCACCCCTATATTGTAGCTTGCATGGCGATGCTATCAAGGTGTTGTGGTTTTGTTGTGCTTTGAGGTAGTCTGGATACCTCTTTCAGGACAGGGAATCACCAATGAGCCGCTTTGCCGCCCCCATCGCCGAGCAGATCTGGGACATGAAATACCGCTTCAAGCAGGCGGATGGCACACCTATTGACCAAACCGTCGAGGATAGCTGGCGGCGCATCGCCCGCGATCTGGCGCGTGTGGAAAAAGACGCGGCCCATTGGGAGGACAAGTTCTTTGAGGCGCTGGAGGATTTCAAATACCTCCCCGCCGGACGCATCACCGCGGGCGCCGGGACCGCGCGTCAGGTAACGCTGTTCAACTGTTTTGTCATGGGCACTATTCCCGACAGTATGGGCGGCATTTTCGATATGCTGAAAGAGGCCGCACTGACGATGCAGCAGGGCGGGGGGATCGGTTACGATTTCTCAACCATCCGACCACGCGGCGCGGATGTGCATGGGGTAGCTGCGGATGCCTCTGGCCCGCTGTCGTTCATGGATGTGTGGGACGCGATGTGCCGCACCATCATGTCTGCGGGTTCGCGCCGTGGGGCGATGATGGCGACCATGCGCTGCGATCACCCGGACATCGAACAGTTCATCACCGCCAAATCCGACCCCGCCCGTTTGCGCATGTTCAACATGTCGGTTCTTGTGACAGACCCGTTCATGGAGGCGGTCAAGGCCGACGGACCGTGGGAATTGGTCTTTGGCGGCAAGGTCTATCAAACGGTGCAAGCGCGTGATCTGTGGAACAAGATTATGCAGGCCACCTATGATTATGCCGAGCCGGGCGTGATCTTCATCGACCGCATCAATCAGGCCAACAACCTCAGCTATGTGGAAACCATTGCTGCGACGAACCCCTGTGGTGAGCAGCCCCTGCCGCCATATGGCGCGTGTCTGCTGGGCTCGATCAACCTTGCGCGGCTGGTGGCGGAACCCTTTGAGGACGCCGCCCATCTGGATGAGGCTGCATTGCAGGAATTGGTCGCCACAGCCGTCCGTATGATGGACAACGTGGTGGATGCGTCGAAATTCCCGTTGATCGAACAAGAAGCCGAGGCGCAGGACAAGCGCCGCATCGGGCTGGGTGTGACCGGGCTGGCCGACGCGCTGCTGATGTTGGGTCTGTGCTATGGCTCGGACGAGGCGGCGCGTCAGACCGAACGCTGGTTGCACGCGATCGCCCGCGCCGCGTATCTGGCGTCGGTCGATTTGGCGAAGGAAAAAGGGGCGTTCCCTTTGTTCGACGCCGAGAAATATCTGGCCAGCGGCACGATGCAGCAGATGGATGAGGATGTACGCGATGCCATTCGCGAACACGGCATTCGTAACGCTTTGCTGACCTCGATCGCGCCGACGGGGACGATATCGCTTTATGCGGGTAACGTATCTTCGGGGATCGAGCCGGTCTTTGCCTATGCCTATACTCGCAAGGTGCTTCAGAAAGATGGCTCGCGCACCGAAGAAGAGGTCGTGGATTATGCCGTGCAGATGTGGCGCGACAAGTTCGGCGATACCGCCCTGCCCGATTATTTCGTGAACGCGCAGACGCTGTCCCCTTCGGATCACGTCAAAATGCAGGCGGCGGCGCAGAAATGGATCGACAGCTCGATTTCCAAGACGATCAACTGCCCCGAAGACATCAGCTTTGACGCGTTCAAAGACGTCTACATGCAGGCCTGGGATCAAGGCTGCAAAGGCTGCACGACCTATCGTCCAAATGATGTGACCGGATCGGTCCTTACGGTTTCTGAAAGCGCGGACAAGGTCCCGGGCGAGAGCGCTGACGCGCCGCACGAGGTTGATGGCGGCGACGTGATCTACATGTCCGAACCGCTGGACCGGCCGCAATCGCTGGAGGGGTCGACCTACAAGCTGAAATGGCCCGATAGCGAGCACGCGATCTACCTGACCATCAACGATATCGTGATTGGTGGGCGTCGTCGTCCGTTCGAGGTGTTCATCAACTCGAAAAACATGGAGCACTACGCCTGGACGCTGGCGCTGACCCGGATGATCTCGGCCGTGTTCCGGCGTGGTGGTGATGTGTCATTCGTGGTGGAAGAGCTGAAGGCCGTGTTCGACCCGCGCGGCGGGGCCTGGGTTCAGGGCAAGTACATCCCGTCGATCCTTGCTGCGATTGGTGGCGTCATCGAACAACACCTTATCAACATCGGATTTCTGGAAGGCGAGGGAATGGGCCTCAAGTCCGACCCGCAGGCGCAAGTGGTGAACATGGATGGGCCACGCGGCAAGGCGTGCCCGTCTTGCGGGCAGTTCGATATGGTAATGATCGAGGGCTGTATGACATGCCGAAGCTGCGGGCATTCCAAATGCGGCTAAACGATCTGTTATAAGGTGGCTATATGTTTGGGTGGGCATAAATAGCCCATAAGGTTGATTTTTGCGCCCATTTGAACGGTCTTTAATGCCCACAGATTCTTAAGGCTTTGAAATAAAATAAAAAAGATCTCTGTAGAGTTTTCAGACTGTTCTGCGTTGGGCGACCATCGATAACATTCGCGCTATTGACCAAAACCTGAAAATCTCAAGACTATGGCCATGGAACCAAATCGTCTCATACGCGTCACACGCAAAAGCTGACCAGATTGTTGTACTTGCCCAGCAAAACCGCTCGGGCAGTTCCATGGCTATCGGATACCTAATTTATGAAAAACAAATCGCCTATCGAGGAGTCCCCTCAATACTCCGAATTGAACGCTCGATTTTCCCGTTTTCTCCTGGACTTCCGAAAGGAAAAACTCGCGCAGCAACTTGCCGGAGACGACAAAAACCGTGACGAGATTACTCGCGGAGACTTTCAATCATTCAAAGCGCGGATGACTGAGGGTTTGGAACTAACCGATTACGATCTAGATCGTATTCACCGCCGAGTATTGTCTGTACTTCTCCGCTCCGAAGCGGGCTCGGTGCTACAAGACGAATGAGGCCGGAAGGCGTGAAACTGGCGTGTAGACCTATCCGCTTTCACAATGGTTCAGTCCTGAATCTCACTTGAGCATCCGCGGTCACTTCAACGTGCATTCTCCAGTGAAACAACAAACACGTTGCTCTAAGCTAGGGCTCTTATGCAGGATCACGCAGGTTGACTTCCGTAAAGACCATCCTCCATTGCGTCACGTTTATGGCTGACTTCGAATAATTCGGGTTCTAGTGCGCAATGGAGCGCCCGGTATTCAGGGCACGAGTTAGTCATTCTCTGCGGTACGCGTGATCGGCTGATGGCAGCCCAAACCGGGCCTTCATCGTTGGGTTTTGCAGATTCCGAATTGCGGATAAAGTTGACACCTGTAGAGGTTGATGTCTACCGCTATGAACGTCAATTCGGGCCATAAACGGAACTTGGTCCCGGCACAAAAACAACGCTCGGTATCAGGAGATCAAAATGCCGAACGGCGGTCCCGTGCTCAGAATATTTGAAGTTAGGGTCAAGGATGGCCATGTCAAAGAGCTTCTAGAAAGCTTCGCGACCACCTCTGCGAAAGTGGTAGATGGTCAGCCCGGAAACCGGGGGTATTTCTTTGGTCAGTGCATCCAAGGTGGCGAGAACACGGTGATGTTTGTCTCCGTTTGGAACGATCTGGATGCAGTGAAACTAAGATTCGGAGACAGCTGGCAGGAGTCGTATTTGCCGGAAGGCTATGAAGAACTCATAGAAACCTGCTCGATCCGACATGTCGATACAGGCGTTGGCTGGCACATCTAGCTTTTGCGAAAAAGAAAAGCTGAATACAGATACTCGGCGATGTATCGGGCATTGGCTGGGCATCGCCAAAAACTAGTTAGGTTCGACGCAGACTTTCGTCGATGTATCCTAAACGACGGCTCTGTGGACAATCCCGCCATTTATCTCGCTTAGACGAATGGCAGGACTGGCGCGGTATACCGGTCTGATAACTGAACGACGCTAAGCTTCGAGCATGACAACAATTGTGTCGGCATGGACACCATCGTGTTTCATCGCCGCCTGGCCGACTGGTCCGTTGTTGATCTCGAAAAACTTGTCCAGATCTGGGATGTTGGCGGACAGGCCGACCTTATTGGGCTCTGTCGGATGGACGAAAGTCACCATGTCGAAGGCAACCTCCTTGAAGATTTCATCGCGCTTGGGGGATGAAAGCCAGTGTTCGACATCGTCCACATCATGCATTGCAATAACTCTGGGCATTGGTCTTCTCCTTGTTGAAAGATCTTAGGTGGGAGCGGGAACGGGACGGGTCTCTGCCCCCGGCGTGCCTGTCTCAAAGAGAACCGCGAACCTTGAGCGTTGGACCCATAGGATCAGGATTCCGCAAACGATCAGGACAAACGCGAGCGGGAGTCCTCCGGGATTGAGGGTGGCATGAAACAGAACGATAACGGCCATTATTGGTGCCAGCAGGGCCAACCCCAGTGCAGGGGCCCGGTTGGACAGAAGAAGAAGCGCACCTGCCAGTTCGACACCTTTCATCAATGGCCAGAGAAATCCGGCCTCCTTGAGCGCCGCTTCAAGCGCAAGCCCGGCGGAAGAGGTCGGCGGATGTATCAGGTGTGCGCCAGTGAAAATGAACGCAAATCCGTCCAACGCCCCCATCAGAAATATGCCGCCAAGTAACAGACGCGGCGCAGGATCGATCAGAAACGTCCGGAGGTTCGGAAGGGAGAACGGCATCGTGAATTTCCTTCAGGTTGCGATTGCATTTCAGTACGTTTTCTTATGATTATGACTGTAGGTAGCGTCACTCCAGCAAATAGTTTTCAGTCTAGATGAATGAAATTCAGATCAAGAACCTCGACCTGAACCTGCTCCTCGTCTTCCGGGTCCTGATGGAAGAGGGCAGCGTGAACCGGGCCGCCGAACAGCTCGGCCGAACACCCTCGGCCGTGAGCCACGCGCTTGGGCGATTGCGCGAACAACTGGATGACCCATTAATGGTGCGCGCCGGTGGCATTATGAAACCAAGCCCGCGGGCCGAGGCCCTGTATCGCGAGATCCGACCGATCCTGTCACGTATCGAACGCGTGGTGCAGGCGCCCGCCCCCTTCGAACCCATGACCTGCTCCAGGACCTTTCGCATGGCAGGACCGGCGCTGAATTGCATCGCCTCTGGAGTTGTCTCGCGCATGCAGGCAGAAGCACCGGATGCGGCATTGGCATGGCAACCCTATTCCAAAGAAACCATGGATCAGATCATCAAGGGTGAAGTGGATATCGCATTTGGAAACGCCAACTTTCCCCTGCCTGAAGGTCTGAGGGCAAAAGTCCTGAAACCGATGAAACGTTATGTTCTGGCCCGGCGGGGCCACCCGGCGACAAATGACTGGAGCTTGGACAACTGGATGCGATGGCCGCATGCCGTTGTGAGCATTCCGGCCGCCATCCACGGTACGGTCGAAGAGCATCTTGCCCATCTTGGTTTGAAGCGCCGCATTGGATTTCACGCGGCTAGCTGGTCCGGAATCGCATCAGCGCTGAACGATACAAACATGTTGGGAAACTTTGTTGCGTTAGTCTTGCTGGAGGGCCGCGCTGGCGACGACCTGCAAGTCCTGGAACCGCCCGAACCGATGCCCGATCTTGTTTTTCGTGTCATCTGGAATGCGGAGCTGGACGCGGACCCGGCCCTTGTCTGGATGCGCGGTATTGTTTTGACCACATTTGAAGACCTCGTGGATGAAGCCCAAAAACTCGTGTCAAATCGCGATATCATCGTACCGCGAACCTTCGGTTGATGTTTCAGGCAACCCCAGACACTCTTCATCTCGGAAGCAGTCATTCGTCGTCGGCCCAGAATTGAGCACTTTTGGGCTCAGTGTTGCCGTTCTCTGCGGCTTGCATGATCGACTGGTCGCAGCCCGAAGCGGACCTTCAAAATCCGACTTTGCAATTCTCGTGTTGCGGACAAGTTAGGCCGCGTACTGCCAAGCTCTGTTTCAGTTCATTTTGCCTGACAACGTTTGTGTCGGCAGTTGTCCAAAGAGTGCTCTGTAGTCTCGCGCGAACTGACCCATATGCCAAAATCCGTAAGCGTTTGCGATGTCTGATATACTCTCCTCTGGCGAGCAGGATACCAGTTCATGGCGCACAGCACCGAGGCGGGCTCTTAGATAAAACTGCTTGGGGCTCACCCCATATGTTTCCTGAAACGCGCGACGAAGAGTGCATGCGGATACCTGAATATCTGCACATACTTCACCGATTGAAACGTTATCCATCAAATGGGCCCGCATGAACTCAACGGCTTGTTGTGCTAAACGGGTTCTATTTTTACTGTTTCGCCGATCACTCCATTTTTCGCCTACCACCAGCATTTCCAGAAGCTCTAAGATCATATCGCTCTCTTCACTATCAGAGCTTGGTCCGGCCGCTGATCCAATTAGAAAGCGCGCTTTGTTTTTGACTAAGGAATGAAGCTTGCCAGCGTCGCTAACGAAAGATCTAAAAGCGTCATTTCGCACGGTGCTGATATCAAGACCGCAATCGTCGGCGATCCGTTGTGCCCTTCGGATGTCGATGCCAAAGGTCAGGCCTGTGAGCGTTGAATTGCTCACGCCTTCAAAAGGGTCTCCGCTACCAAAATTCATCAGAGCGGTGTCTGAGGGTGAGCCGTTAAGCCAAGTCCGTACACTCCCTTTGTCTGGTAAGCCAAACGCTAGAATGTCAGGGCGAGAAACACCGGTTTGGTACACAGCCTTATCAAACGACAAATCAATCATTTGAAGGTCAAGACCTGCCCAAACGGATACCGAAGAGTTCATAGTTCCCTCTTCAATTTGGCGTAGCTCGACATCCCATTGGGACAGCTCGCGGAATTGCGAAGGGTCCTGCAAAAAAAGTGTGTTTGGGGCGCAGGTTTTTTTGGGGGCTGATCGTTTTTTGATGTCGTCCATTCCGCCCCGCAGGTAGTTTTCATGAAATGTTATTCGAATATGTAGGCTTGGACAATTGCAAGACAAAGCAGACAAATCGAGAGGGAAGAGGTTCGGACGCCCATCGTTGCCTGACGATACTGCGCGCACCGAACGCGTCGTAACACTGCTAACCAAAAGCGAAAAAGAGTTGTTGCGCTCACAGGCTGAAGACAGCGAACTCTCCCTTTCGACCTTTTGCCATCATCTGATCCTTGAAGGTCTGAAAACAAGTAAATCATGAAACAGGGGTATCTCATGAAATCAAAACTGTTCCTCTCCGCGCTGGTCTTTGCCGGCTCCGCTATCACGGCGGCAGCTCAGGACAGCAATATCGTGCATGATGCGGAATACTATGTGCTGAAGCAGCAAAACGAAGCCGTTTGGGTCGAGAACGACGCACAGGTTGACCAACTGCTGGCCGATTTTCGTGAGAAAAACGGAGGGAACCCCCCAAACATCTTCTACATCCTTATTGACGATATGGGTTTTGGCGACATGGGTATGCCCGAGATGAACGCGATACGCGGGTATTCGACGCCCAATATCAACGCGCTCGCAGAGGAAAGCATGCGGTTTGCGCGCATGTATACCGAGCCGTCCTGCACACCGTCGCGTGTCGCCTTCATGACGGGTCGCCAGCCGTATCGCAATGGGATGGGCGATACCGCCGTCGATATTTCAGGTTTTGGCCTTGCCGATGAAGAAGTCACAATTGCCGAAGTTCTGAAATCCGTAGGCTACAACACCTCGCATGTTGGCAAATGGCACATGGGCGACATTCAGGAATCCTGGCCTACTTATCAGGGCTTTGACTACGCCGCGTTCCCCATCCATCAGCAGGGCCAGTTGGCCATCTTCAACGAAGATGCAGCCAAGGAAGAAATCACCATGGCCATAGGGGAAGACAACTACAACTCCAAATACACGCTGGATGATTGGTTTCGCCCTGATCCGGGACACATGATTACCGGCCTTGAAGCTGTTATTGGCGGGGAGGTCCGCGAAGTCCATATGGAACCGGGTGAGAAATGGACCCAGGACAAATATAATGAAATGAACATCCGCTATCAGGCACAGGCGATGGAACAGTTGCGCCTGCTAGCAGAACGGGATGAACCGTTCTTCCTGCAATACTGGCCGCTTGTCCCTCTGTCGACAACGCGCACGACGAGAGAGGCGTTCACGACACCCAACGGCGGTACATTCGTTGAAAGCATGGAAGAGCTGGATGAATGGATCGGGGTCATTCTGAACGAAGTCGATGCGCTGGGGCTCAGGGACAATACCCTGATCGTTTTGATGGGCGACAACGGTCACTTCACCAAATATGCACCCGGCAGTGGGTTTTCGCCGCTGGTCTTCCGCGGCGGCAAGGCCGATACGTCTGAAGGAGGCGTTCGGGTGGACGCGTTTGCCCGCCTGCCCGGCTTGATCGAGGGAGACTCGATTGTATCTGACATTATTCATATCTCTGATTTGTTCACGTCAATTGCGCGTATCGGCGGAGCGATGGATGCCATCCCCCGCGACCGGATCATTGACGGTGTCGATCAGACGTCCCTGATGTTCATTGGCGATACGCATGGGCGCCGGGATCATGTACTGATCTACTCGATCAATTCGCTGAAAGAGGTGGTAAAGGAACACATCAAACTCAAAGTTCCGGCCAAAGGTGAAAATGCTATCGTGGCCAAGTTCTACAACCTGTTCCGCGACCCCCGCGAAGAACAGAGCGTATCGACCGAGATCGGAGCATGGGCCGGACATGAGTTTAACCGCATTATTGCCCGCCACTTGAAATTCAAGGAAATGTACCCCGATCAACCGGCCGCGACTGGACGTCCCTATGAAGGTATCGTGAACCTTCGTCCTGAAACCGTCGCAGCGGTGGATGCCTTTGTCGCCAAGCGGGACATTCAGCCCGACTAAAAGGTGAAGCTGATAAGAGTAATGCAAGCCCCGCATCAGATAATGATATGCTTGATGTGGGGCTTGACATCCACAATAAAAATTCTGGAAACAATATGAAAATCCAAGCGCTTGTCCTTGCATTGGCGACTGGCATTGTTGCGGCCCCAGCAATCGCCGATGAAAACGCTTCAAACCCTTTGGCCGCAGTCAATAACACGGACATCAGGTATCAGTATTTTGATTTGGGCAACGGTGCTGACAAGCAGGACGCCTTTATAGATGGCGCGTACATGCTGCGGCCTGATCTGAAACTGAAATATGAGTTGCACTACAACTCAACGGATGTGACTGGAACTCGGTTCACTGACTTTGAGAAATTGAGCCTCAAAGCGATCTATTTCCCTTCTCAGAGACCGCTCAACGAAACGTGGGCCATCAAGTCGGCCATTGGTCTGGAGTGGATACTGGACTTTGGCGACCCGGAAAAAGGGATCGGAACCGGGTCCGATCAAATTGCGCCTTTTGGCGGGTTCGCCTTTGCAAACACAAAATCAGGGCTGACGCTGATCCCACTGCTCCAGCATTTTGCTTCATACAATGGCCCGACGGACATAAACCAAACCGCGATGCGGTTGATTGCGCTACAACCGTTTGGCGATGGGTACTGGGCCAAGGCTGATATCAAAGCACCATATGACTGGGAGAACGATGCTTGGCCAGCTACCGCTGAGTTCCAGATTGGCAAGAACCTTAGTCCTGGCATCGCAATTTATGCTGATTTCCTCATCGGCATAGGTTCCGACCGCCCCTACGATAAAGGTGCCGGCTTAGGTTTGCGTTTCAACTACTAGTTCACCCACACCCAACCTCGGCGAAGATCATCTATGTCACAGTCCAGAAATCTGTTCAGCCATTTGTTTTCCGCGTTTATCTTGACCCTTCCTGGAACTGCCTTGAGCCAAACCCTGCCCGCTCCGGGTCGGTAGGAAATAAATTGGCGTCACGCCGCATCATTCTATCTGTTCACTCCGCTCTGAACTCGGGGAAGATCAACAGTCTCCGGGCGATCCGCTGAGATGGATTTGAACCTTGAAACTGAATCCGTCGTTCGCGCTTCTAATCCTCAGCCAGCGATGCTTAGGCCCAGAGTTCTGAGAAAATAGACTTCTATTACGATCTGTACCCAAGGCTTTGCAAAGTCCGCTTTCTGCGCATTGCAGTCGTTGGGGCATCGCGCAGAAAACTGCACTTTGGGCTCAGAGCAGCCGTTCGCTGCGTTCAGTCTTAGTGACCGCTCTGCGGACTTTGCGGCCGAAGACATTTCTTGCACCAAGGTGCTGTGCCCAAAAAGTT